>JAZGIX010000166.1:0-5045 GCA_036482315.1 Acidimicrobiia bacterium
TCTCCCGGATCTCATTCGGTGGCGACAGGGACGGTGCCTCCCCTATGGCGAGGGAATCACTTATTGGGCGCTGGGCGAAGTAGTAAAAGCCGAGGCGGGGATCTTCGAGACCGACACGCCGGGCACCGCCGTCGGCAAGCTCGGGGCATCGCTCGAACCGCTGTTGTCTGAAACGGATGAGCGGACTTGGGTGGCGGGCAGATTGGCGCCGCTGGTCGGCTCCGACCAGGAAGCGAGCGCCGACAAGGCGGAGCGTTTTGCAGCGTGGCATCGTTACCTGGCGGCTCTCGGTGAGCAGCGGCCCACCGTGTTGGTTGTCGAGGACCTCCACTGGGCAGACTCCAACCTGGTCGAGTTCCTGGCCGATGTTCCAGAGGCGACGCGCGGCACGCCACTGCTGCTGGTGTGCACTGCTCGTCCCGACTTCTTCGAGTCCCACTCCAGCTGGGGGGCCGGTCAACGCAACGCGGTGACGATTCATCTCGAGCCGCTCGATCCAGAGGCGATAGCACAGTTGCTCGACGAGCTGTTGGCAGGGGAGGACCTCGATCCCGCCACCCGTGAAATGGTCCTCGAGCGCTCGGGCGGTAACCCGCTTTGGGCACAGGAATTTGTTCGGATGCTCCACGATCGAGCTGCTGATGACGGTGACCTGGCCATTCCCGAGACCGTCCAGGCGGTCGTTGCATCACGAATTGACCTGCTCGACCCGGACACCAAGACGGTGGTGCAGGCAGCTTCGACGATCGGCAAGTCGTTCTGGCTTGGAGCCGTCGGTGAAATGCTCGAATCGGCCGAAGGACTGGAAGACAGCTTGCGCGAGCTGTCGCGGCGCGAGTTGATCCGCCGTGAGCGAGTTTCGACCGTCGCCGGCGAAATCGAGTATGCCTTTACGCATTCGTTGGTCCGGGATGTTGCGTACGGGCAGACTCCGCGTTCGATCAGGGCCCAGCGGCACTTCACCGCTGCCCGTTGGATCGAGGGTATCGCGGGCGATCGCCTCGGAGACCGTGCCGAGGTCATCGCTCACCATGACTCGGAGGCGCTTCGGCTCGCGTCTGCCACCGATCTGCCCGACGTCACAAAGTTCACCGAGGCGGCGTTCGCTTCGCACATCAGAGCCGCCGAGCAGGTGGCGCAACTCGACATGGCTGCCCGCCGCGTCCACCTAGAAGCAGCGCTGGATCTGGTACCCGACGGCGATGGGCGGCGCGCTCGGGTGCTGCTGGATCTGGGCCAGGCCTATGCCGACCTCGGAATCGTCGATCAAGGGATCAAGACGACCATGGAGGCCCGGGCCGCGTTCGACGACTCCGGCAACGTGGAGGATTGGGGCCGAGCCTCGGCTCTCCTCAGCACCTACTACTGGATCGGTGGTGATCCCGGCGAGGCCGAGCGGATGCTGGATGAAGGCATCGAGCGTCTGGAGAAGACCGCTCCCGGTCCGGCTCTCGCCACCCTCTACTCGCAACAGGCGGGTCGTCTGTGGCTACGAGGAGATTCGATGACCGAAGCTTTGGAGCTGGTCGATCGGGTTCGTCCGGTCGTCGAGACTCACGGCGACACCAGAGCTCGTCGGCGCTTGCTGTCGGCCGAAGGGGGAAGCCGGTTCGATATCGGAGATCCATCGGCGGTAGAACTCTTTCGGCAGGTGGTGCGGATGGCAATCGAAGCCGACGAGTCGCAACAGATCGCCACCTCATATCTCAATCTCGCCGAGCAGCTTCGCACCGGATGGGCGATCGAGGAGGCGATCTCGGTGCATGAGCGCGGTCTCGAGGTCGCCGTCCAGCGACAGACGCGCGGCAGTGAGCAGTTCATTCGCCATTCTCTTTCTGACGACTTCTTCATGGCGGGCCGATTTGAGGATGCAATGGGTCAGATCGATGCCGCCCTGGAGCTACCCGACCTGTTTCCGTACATAGTCGTTGGGTTGCAGGCGAACCGTCTCCATATCGGCGCCTGTCGTGGCGACGTCGGCCTCGAATTCGGACAGATCGATCAGTTCTTGGCCGACTCGCTCGAGATGGAGGACCTCCAGGTCATCGTCCCGACCCTCCAGTCGGCGGCCTGGGTCCACCTCATGGTCGGCGAGGAGTCCGATGCTCTGGCCCACGCTCGCGACATCGTCGACCGGTCCGGTCCGACCCGATACTTGCTGGACGCCTTCAGCCTTCCGGTGTGGCTGTTGCGCCGAGCCGGCGAACTTGATCGGATCGCCGGCCTGCTCGGCGAACTACGGCGATTCGACATGCCGCGGCCCCGGGCACTCTTCGGGGTCGTCGAGGCACTGGTGCTCGAGGCGGACGATCCGGCCGCTGCCCTGGACCGGCTCGATGCGGCGGTCACCGAACTGCTCGATCTCGGGCTCATCATCGAGGCCGTGCTTGCCCTCTCAGATGAGGCTCGGGTCGCCCGGAGCCTCGGTGACGACGCACGCGCCGAGTCGCGGCGCGATCGTGCGAGAGGCCTGCTCGAACCTGAGCGTGCCGGTCCGCTCCTCGAGCGACTGGGCCTGTAGGTCGAGTGTCGCGATCCGGGGAGTGCCGATGCTCTGTCTGGCGTGACCGCGGGAACAGCTCTGAGTAGAAGCCCCACCGACGGGTTTTCGGCCTTCGTCGCCGATGTCGGGGCTCCTCTGCGTCAGGCGTTGATCGCCGCCTACGGACCCAACGTCGGGCCGGATGCAACCGCCACCGGCCAGCCCGGCAAGCACTGGTCCCTCTCCGAGTTGCCAGTTGCCGTGAACCTCGGTACCGGTCGCACGCACTACTTCCGGGGTCGGTCTGCTTGGGGCGCCCTGTTCTTTTCCAACCTGCGCGCCATCGCCGCCGATTACATCGAAGGTGACGGCTAGCCCTAGCGGCGCGGCATAGGGCCGGGACATCGGTGGCGTCGTTGGGACCTCCGACTCTGGAAACCGGATGAATCCTCCGCGATTCTGAGTTGTGACTGATCACGTCGCATTGGGGTGGATGGGCCGCCCCGAGGAGGTCCCATGGGTATTCGGATCAAGCGAGTAGGAGTCCTCGGTGCCGGGGTGATGGGGCAGGGCATTGCCGCCCATCTGGCGAACGCAGGCATCCCCTCCTACCTCTTCGACATCGCACCACAGGAACTGACCGAGGCCGAGGAAGCAAAGGGACTCAGTCTCGAGGAACGGGAAGTCCGAAATCGGATCTCGGCAGGCGGTATCGCCGCCATGGCCAAGAACCGTCCGGCACTCCTATATCAGCCCGACCTCGGAAGCCTCGTGACCGCCTGTAACTACGAAGACGACCTGGACAAATTGGGCGAATGCGATTGGATCGTCGAAGTCGTCGTCGAGCGCCTCGACATCAAACAACGGGTGTTCGAGATGGTCGAGAAGCACCGCAAACCGGGGAGCGTGATCTCCTCCAACACCTCCGGACTCTCGGTCGCGGCCATGGCAGAAGGTCGGAGCGACGATTTTCGGCGCCACTTCATGGTGACGCACTTCTTCAATCCGGTCCGCTACATGCGGCTGTTGGAGATGGTGCCGTGTGAAGACACCGATCGTGCCCTATTCGCCGAGATGGCGGCATTTGGCGAGAACGTGCTCGGCAAGGGCATCGTCTACGCCAAGGACACGCCGAATTTCATCGCCAATCGGATCGGCACGTTCGGGATGGCCTCGGTCTTCCACTGGATAGCCGAGAAGGGCATCGGGGTGACGGTGGCGGACAAGATCTTCGGACCGCCGATGGGCCGGCCCAAGTCGGCCGTGTTCCGGACCGCAGACATCGTTGGCCTCGACACCATGGCCCACGTCTTCAGAACGATCGAAGAGGGATGCCTCGAAGATCCGTGGCGCGGGCGGTTTACGGTCCCTCCGGCCATGGCCGAGATGATCGACAAGGGAATGCTGGGTGCCAAGACCGGCGCCGGGTTCTACAAGAAGACCAAAGACGCTGAGGGAAAGACCGAGATTCTCGCCATCGACCTGGACACGCTCGAGTTCGGGGAGCAGGAACCGGTCCGCCTGGCATCGATCGGCGCCGTGCGCGGTAAGGACTCCACTGCCGACAAGATCAGCGAGATGGTCTGGTTCGACGACGAGTACGGCGAGTTGGCCTGGAAGGTGACCGCCGAGATCAGCCTCTACTCGGCATTGCTGCTCGGCGAGATCGCTGATGACATCGTCAACATCGACGGGGCGCTTCGCTGGGGCTTCGGATACGAGATGGGCCCATTCGAGACATGGGATGCGATCGGTGTAGAGCGGTCGGTGGAGCGGATGCGCCGGGAGGGCATGGAATTGCCGGGGGTCGTCGAGCACTTCCTCAAGAAGGGCGAAGGCACCTGGTACGTCAATCGGGGAGGTGTCCGCCACTTCTGGGATATTCAGACGGAGGACTACATACCGGTGCCCGTCAATGACGGGCTGATCTTCCTGCCCGCGCTGGCAGACCGTGAGATGGTCATCGAGCGCAACGTGGGCGCCACTCTCTACGACATGGGCGATGGTGTCGGCTGTGTCGAGTTCAACACCAAGATGAACGCGATCGACGGGCAGATCATCGAGATGATCGACAGGGCCTGCGACCTGGTGGACGCAGGTGAGTTGACGGGATTTGTTGTCGGCAACGGGGCCGCCAACTTCTCGGTTGGCGCCAATGTCGGGCTGATCGGCATGCTGGCGATGAACCAGGACTGGGACCAGATCGAGATAGCGGTCCGGGCGATCCAGCAGGCGTTCATGCGGATGAAGTACTGCGACGGCCCGGTGGTGGTCGCGCCCCGGGGGATGGCTCTCGGTGGTGGCTGCGAATGCGTCATGCACGGCGACTCGGTGCGGGCTGCGGCGGAGAGCTACATCGGACTGGTTGAGCTCGGCGTAGGTCTGATCCCGGCGGGCGGAGGCTGCAAAGAAATGGTGTTTCGCTACTACGGGGCGATCCCGCCCAAGGTCAACGCAGACACGTTCCCGTTCATGGAGCAGATCTTCACCACGGTGGGCATGGGCACCGTGTCCACGAGTGCAGAAGAGGCGCGCACGCTCGGGTTCCTGCGACCGACCGATC
>JAZGIX010000167.1:0-9953 GCA_036482315.1 Acidimicrobiia bacterium
CTAATACCTAATACCTAATACCTAATACCTGACTAGTCAGTGGGCGGGATCTTGAATGATTGTTGCGATCTGGACCCGGACGAGATAGGTTCCGTGTGTTCGAGAAACTCCACCCGTTTTCGTATCGGAAGACTCATCACCTTCCGAAGAGGAAGGGACTAGAGGCCGGCGCTGAGGCGTCGGTCTCTGTGTTTGTGACCTCGCCTGTCTGGTGCTCGTGTCCGTGCCCTTGAAGGTGCGCTGGAGGAACCGGGCGCGGGTCTATCATCACCGCCCCGAATGAGTGATCGTGATGGAAGCGGCGTACGACCCTCAGAAGGTCGAATCGGAGTGGTATTCCCGCTGGGAGACCGCTGGAGTCTTCGCGCCTGAAACGAATCCAGAAGGTGAGCCCTTCTGCATCGTCATTCCGCCCCCCAACGTCACCGGCTCTCTCCACATGGGTCACGCCCTTGATCTGTTGATCCAAGACGTCATTATTCGGCGCAAACGGATGCAGGGGTATGCGGCTCTCTGGCTGCCCGGAACCGATCATGCCGGCATCGCGACCCAGATCGTCGTGGAGCGGGAGCTTGCCAAGGAGGGGATCGACCGTGAGGAGATCGGTCGGGAACGATTCATCGAACAGGTTTGGCAGTGGAAGGCGATATCGGGTGGGCGCATCACCGAGCAGATCCGCCGGATGGGCTTTTCTACCGACTGGTCGCGGGAGCGCTTCACGATGGACGAGGGTCTCTCCGCGGCGGTCAAGAAGGTCTTCGTCGATCTGTACGACCAGGATCTGATCTATCGGGGCAATCGGATCATCAATTGGTGCCCGCGCGATCGCACCGCCATCAGCGACGTGGAAGTGATCCACGAGGACGAGACCGGCGAGTTGGTGCACATCCTCTATCCCTTCACCGAGGGCGATGGCGGTATCGAGGTGGCTACGACTCGTGCGGAGACGATGCTGGGCGACACCGGGGTTGCCGTGCATCCCGAGGATCCCCGCTATGTCGAAGTAATCGGAAAGACGGTCACGCTTCCACTGGTGGGGCGCGAGATTCCGATCGTCGCCGACGAAGCGGTCGACGCCTCGTTCGGGACCGGGGCAGTCAAGGTGACTCCGGCCCACGATCCGACGGACTTCGACATCGGGGCGCGACATGGTCTGGAGCCGGTCGTGATTCTCGACGAGGACGGGATCGTCAATGACAACGGAGGGCGTTTTGCGGGTCTGGATAGGTTCGAGGCCAGAGAGGCGGTGAAAGCGGCGCTTGCCGAGGACGGCGCGCTGGTCGGCATCGAGGAACACCAGCACTCGGTCGGTCATTGTCAACGATGCAACACCGTGGTCGAGCCCTACCTCTCCGACCAGTGGTTCGTTCGCGTGGGGCCCCTGGTTGGTCCCGCGATCGAGGCGGTGAAGAACGGCGAGATCCGTTTTACTCCCAAGCGGTGGGAAAAGACCTACTTCCACTGGATGGAGAATCTGCGCGATTGGACGATCTCACGGCAGATCTGGTGGGGTCACCGTATCCCGGCGTGGTATTGCGACTCGTGCGACGAGGTGATCGTTTCCGCCACCGAACCCACGGTGTGCGCGTGCGGGTCGTCGGACCTACGCCAAGATCCGGATGTCCTCGATACGTGGTTCTCCTCCGGGCTGTTTCCCTTCTCGACGCTGGGGTGGCCTGAAGAGACCGACGATTTCGAGAAGTTCTATCCCAATTCGGCGCTGGTCACCGGGTACGACATCATCTCGTTCTGGGTCGCCCGGATGATCAAGCTCGGATTGCACTTCACCTCGGATAAGCCGTTTACCGACGTCGTGATCCATGGGATGGTCCGGGCCGAGGATGGCAAGAAGATGTCGAAGTCGGTGGGAAACACCGTGGATCCCTTGGAGACCGTCGAGGAGCACGGCGCCGATGCGCTTCGGTTGGCACTCATCCAGGCCGCTTCGCCCGGGCAGGACATCCCATACTCGGAGGAGTGGGTCGACGCGGCACGTCGGTTCGGCAACAAGCTGTGGAACGCCGTCCGGTTCACCCTGTTGCATGTCGAGCCCGGATCGGTGCCGGCGAGCGGCGGTTATCCGGAGGATCCCGGCCCGGAGGAAGCCTGGGTGTTGTCGCGACTCGCAGAGACCGTGAAGGAGTTCGATGATCTCCTCGATGCCTACCGGTTCAGTGACGCCTTCGGGTTGCTGTATTCCTTCGCCTGGTCCGAGGTCTTCGACTGGTTCTTGGAGATGGCCAAGGCACCGCTGCGGCGAGGTGACGCGTCGGTCGGGCCAACCGTCGGAGTCGTGTTGCGCGACCTGCTCAAGCTGTTCCACCCGGCAATTCCGTACGTCACCGAGGAGCTGTGGTCCGAGCTTGTTGGGGAAGGATTCATCGCCACCTCGGAGTGGCCGGAGCCGCCGCCGACGGTCGAACCGAGTGGGTTCGAACCGCTTCGAACCCTGATCGTCGGTATAAGACGTTTCAGAGCCGAGCATGGGTTGTCGCCGCGAGCCGAACTCCCCGTGGGCCTGCTCGATCCCGAGGGAGTGGTGGAGGAGTGGTGGTCGGATCAGTTCACCTCGCTGGCGGCCGTGACCCCCGAGTCCATCGATGGGGCTCCGACGGACGCTCCGCGGACCCGAATCGTGGCCGGATCGGTTCAGGCATTCATCTCGCTCGAGGGGATCGTCGACGTGGGGGCCGAGCGAGAGCGGCTCGAGCGATCCATTGTCGACATCGAAGCCGCCCTGGCGCGGAGCGAAAAGAAGTTGGGCAACTCGGAGTTCGTCAGCAAGGCCCCGGAAGCCGTCGTCGCCAAGGAGAGTGCCAAGGCTGCGGAGGCCCGGGCTCGCTTGGAGAAGCTTCAGGCCCAACTCTCGGAGCTGGGGTAGTCACGAACTACGAAGCTGCCGTTGCCTACCTGGACGCGCACATCGGTCGCGGCGTAAAGCCGGGCCTGGAGCGCATCTCGGCTCTGCTCGACCTGCTCGCCAATCCCCAGGACGGTTATTCGATAGTCCACGTGGCCGGCACCAACGGCAAGACCAGCTCTGTCCGTATGGCGGCCAACCTCATCTCGAGCCATGGTTTGACGCCGGGCACCTTCACCTCGCCGCACCTTCATCGTGTCGAAGAGAGATACGAGCACGGCCTGCATGAGATGACGCCACATCAGTTTGCGGCCGCAATGGCCGACCTGGCTCCGCTGGTCGACTATTACGAGGAGCAGAGCGGCGATGGTGTGACCTACTTCGAGTTGACGGCAGCACTCGCTCATGCCTGGTTCGCGGAGAACGCGATCGATGCCGCCGTCATCGAGACCGGCTTGGGTGGCCGGCTCGATGCGACCAATGCGATCCGGTCGGATGTCGCGGTCGTGACGACGATCGGTCTGGAGCACACGGCGTATCTCGGTAACTCGATCGGTGAGATAGCGGTTGAGAAGCTGGCGATTCTGGATGAGGGTGCAGTCCTGGTGACTGGCGACCTCCATCCCGAGGCGCGGGCTGTGGCAGAACGTAGAGCTCTTGAACTCGAGTCGACATGGTTCACCAGGGGTCGCGACTTCGAGGTAACCGACGCCAGCCACGTGGACGGTGGTTGGTTGTTAGACCTCCAGTCCGTCTACGAGGGGTACTCCGATGTCGAGTTGAGACTCCTGGGCCGGCATCAGATGGACAACTTTGCGACCGCAGTGGCGTCGGTGGAAGCGCTCTTCGGCCGTCCGCTCGATGAGGCGGGGGTAAGAGAAGCGGCGGCGACGGTCACCTCGCCGGGGCGGATGGAAATCCTGCGTCGTGACCCGCTAGTGATGGTGGATGGTGCGCATAACCCGGAGGCTGCCAATGCGCTGGCGCGAGCCCTGGAGGAGGAGCTCCCCGGTGTCCGCTGGGAGATGGTCTTTGGCACGATGGTGGACAAGGAGGCGCGGGAGATGTTGGCACCCTTCAAGAACCTGGTCACCACCCTCCATGCCGTGGCGGTGGACAACCCACGGGCGCGTAGTGCCGCCGAGACGGCCGCGATCGCCTCAGAGGTGCTCGATGTGCCGGTGACGGCGCACGAGTCGATTCCGATGGGACTCGAAGCAGCCACGGCTTCCGGTAGCGCGGTCTTGGTCACCGGGTCGATCTATCTCGTTGGAGAAGCCCGAGCGATCCTGGCGGTGGAGTGAGTCTCCAGTCTCCAGCCCCCGGTCTCCAGTCAGAATCGTTTTGGATTGCTGGTGACTGGCGACTGGTGACTGGCGACTATTCTCCCGTCCCGACCGCCAGACCTGAAAGAAACCTCTATGGACATGGACACGCAACACACCTTTGTCATGGTCAAGCCCGACGGGGTCCGTAGGGGCCTCGTTGCCGAGGTGATCGGCCGCTTGGAGAGAAAGGGACTGACTCTGGAGCAGATGCGGATGCTCACCATCGACGACGAGTTGGCGGGCCGGCATTACGCCGAGCACACCGAGAAGCCCTTTTTCGGCGAACTGGTGTCATTCATCACCAGCGGTCCGGTTGTTGCAATGGAGTGGTCCGGGCCCGATGCGGTGTCGATAGCGCGGACGCTCATGGGCCCCACCGATCCGGCTGAGGCCCCTCCCGGTACCATCAGAGGCGATCTCGGGACGATCATCACCGAGAACATCGTGCACGGATCGGATTCGCTCGACAGCGCAGAGCGCGAAATCCAACTGTTCTTCTCATAACGCGAGCAGCGGTTACACTTCCGGCAACTTCACAGAGGCTCTAGTTCATGTCCGGTTTGATGTCGCTGGCGACACGTGACATGGCCATCGACCTCGGAACGGCGAACACGCTGGTCTACGTCCGCGGACAAGGCATCGTGCTCAACGAACCGTCTGTCGTGGCCATGAACACCCGCGATAACGTCGCGCTTGCGGTGGGCCTTGAAGCAAAGCGAATGATCGGGCGTACCCCGTCGCACATTCAGGCCATCCGGCCGCTTCGTGAGGGTGTGATTGCCGACTTCGACATCACCGAGCGGATGTTGCGGTACTTCATCAAGAAGGTACAGCCGCGGCGATGGGCCCGTCCCCGCATCATTGTCTGCGTCCCGTCGGGTATCACCGGGGTGGAGCGACGCGCCGTCGAGGAGGCTGCGTATCACGCCGGCGCTCGTCGGGCCTACACGATCGAAGAGCCGATGGCTGCGGCCATCGGGGTAGACCTTCCAATCCACGAACCGGCCGGTTCTGTCATCGTCGACGTCGGCGGCGGGACCACCGAGGTGGCCGTGATCTCGCTCGGTGGCATCGTGGTCGCTCGCAGCGTCCGGACGGGCGGCGACGAACTCGACGAGTCGATCGTCGATTGGGTGAAGAAGGAGTACAACCTTCTCCTGGGCGACCGGACGGCAGAGCAGCTCAAGATGGCCATCGGGTCGGCCTGGCCGTTCTCCGACGAGCCGAATGCCGAGATCAGGGGGAGGGACCTGATCACCGGGCTTCCCAAGACCGTCATCATCACGGCGGCAGAAGTGCGCGAGGCGATCGAGGAGCACGTCCAGGCCGTCATCGACACCATCAAGTACTGCCTCGACAAGACCCCGCCCGAGTTGGCGGCGGATGTCATGGACCGCGGAATCGTGATCACCGGCGGCGGAGCGTTGTTGCGAGGCCTCGATGTTCGAATCGCCAACGAGACCGGGACTCCAGTCGTCACCGCCGATCGCCCCCTCCACTCAGTCGTACTCGGCTCCGGTCGTTGCTTGGAGGATTTCGACATCCTCGAGGACATCCTGACGACGACCTCGGGCCGTCTGTAAGTGCTCCGGTCGGCGACGTTGGTGATGTTCAGGGCGAGTCAGGGGTGTTTCTGGCAAGGACTTCGGACGAAGGCGCACTTGATGTGCTTTGAGGACGAGGACACAGCCAGAGGCGCAACTGGACGTCCTGAACGCGGCGAACGTTGTCGGTCGGTGCACTAAAGGGAGGCCGCGGTGTGGCGGCCGACGAATGTCGATCGGCCTACGGGCGTCTTCGTAGGCCTCATCATTGTCTCGCTGGTTCTGATCACCGTCGATCTCCGGGCCAGCGGCGCCGGCATCGGAGGAACCATGCGTGAGGGAGTCCAGACAGTGTTCACCCCGATCCAGCGAGTGGTGTCGGCGGGTACACGTCCGGTCGCCGAGTTCTTCGAGGACCTATCCGACATCTTCAGCCTTCGGAGCGACAATCGGAGGCTGCGGGACGAAGTGATCGATCTCGAACGCAGACTGGGTGAGGCCGAGAATCTCGAGAATCGCGTCGGCGAACTGGAAGCCATACTCGGTCTCGAGCCACCGGCGGAACTCGATTCGATTGTGGCCCAGGTCCTCGCCATAGGTGTTTCTGAATTCGATCACTCGCGGGTGATCGATCGGGGTCGGTCTGCCGGAATCACCGTCGACATGCCGGTGGTCGACGAGGGGGGTCTGGTCGGTCGGGTCGTCTCGGTCACCTCGGATGTGGCACGAGTCCGGCTGATCACCGACCCTTCGATTCGGATCGCGGTCAGGATCGAGCGAACCGGGGAGACCGGGGTACTCACCGGTCGCGGATCGGCACCGATGGTGCTCGAGATGTTCAACACCGATGCCGCCGTGGTCGAGGGCGACACCCTGATCACCGCCGATGGTCGCTTTCCGGCTGGAATCCCGGTCGCCCGGGTTCTGGAACCGGCCCGGTCCGAGGTCGGGTTCTCCCTCCGTACGATCGCAGAACCAACCGCCGAGGTAACCCGCATCGATCTTGTTCGAGTGCTCGTGTTCACGCGCGATCAGGTCGGAATCCGGGATCTCGAGGATCTGGAGCGCCCGCCAATCATCATTCCGGCAGACGATGAGCCGGCAGAAGGCGAATCGGAGGAAGGTCTCCCGACCGAGACCACCATTCCGACCGGTGAGGGTGAGGGCGAGGGTGTCACCGGGGAGAATCCTGGAACCACAGAGGGCGAAGGGGGCGGCTGATGGGCACCGTTCTCAAGTACCGCAGGATCGCAGTCGCGGTGTCCTCGATCATCGCAGCCGCCGCTTTGCAGACGACCCTGTTCGTCCGATTCCGCCCCTTCGATGCCGCCCCGGCGCTGGTCTTGCTCGTCGTCATTGCGTTGGCTCGGCACCTTCCGGCGGAGTTCGCACTCTTCACCGGTTTCGCCGCCGGGCTGCTCGAGGATCTACTGTCACAATCCGCATTGGGCCTGTGGGCGCTGACGTTGACGACCGTCGCCTATTTCGTGGTCAGGGCTCGGGATCGGATGGAGGAAGACTCGTCCTTCCTTGTTCCCTTGGTATTCGTCCTCACGCTGGGGGGTATCACGCTATTTGCGGTCCTCGGTACGATCTTTGGTGAAATGACGCTCGCCGACGCCGGATTCGTGCGCAAGATCCTCGTGCCTTCCATCTACAACCTTGCTCTCGCCAGCGCCGTTCTGCCCTTCTTCAGTTGGGCGCTCGGTGTCCGCCAGGCAATCAATCCGTACCAGACATGAACTTCGGGTGGCGACTCATTGCCATTGGCGCCCTTGTGGCCGGGCTGTTCGGCGTGCTCGTTCTGCGACTCTGGTTCCTCCAGGTCACGGAAGTCGAGGCATCGCTCGAGGTCGCCTTCGAGCAGCGGATTCGGGTGGTCGAGGTCGAGGCTCCGCGGGGCGACATCTTCGACAACAGGGGCAAGGAACTGTTGGCCGGCACCGTGGCCACGTTGCGGGTCGTGGTCGATCGGAAGCTGATCGCCTCTGTGGATGAGGGATTTTCCGAAGAAGAGGAATTTCTCATCCAGAATCTCTCAGCCTTGCTGGCAATTCCGGCGTCCGAGATCCGACAGGAGTTCGAGACTCGAGGGCCCGGTGGTCGATTCCCGCTCGGCGACCAGATCACCCAGTCAACGGGGATCTCCGTCCTCGAGAACATAGAAGATTTCCCTGGAGTCACCATCGAACCGGTGCCGTTTCGCATCTATCCGCTGATCGAGACTGCCGCTCACATAGTGGGTTACGTCGGATCTCCGAACGACACCGACCTGGAGCGAATCGACATCGACATCAATGATCAGGTAGGCAAATTCGGTATCGAAGGGTCGTACGATCGCCTCCTCCGCGGAACGCCGGGTCAGATCATCTACCGGGTGAACGCAAAGGGCGAGATTCTGGGAGTACTCGAAGAGCGGCCTCCGCAACCGGGCGGTTCGGTGATAACGACGATCGATCTCGATACCCAACGCTTCGTCGAGGAGACCCTCATATCGGGCGTCCTGCTCGCTAGACAGGAAGAGGAGCCTCGACTGACCGAGGGGCAGGAGATCTTCCGTGGGGCGGCGGTGGTGCTCGACGTGACCGATGGATCCGTCATCGCGATGGCGTCGGTGCCGGCGTTTGACCCCTCCATCTTCAGCGACGGTCGTTTGTCACAGGATGAGTGGGAGGGCTTGGCGAAGAAGGCGGTCTTCAACAACTTCGCCATCCAGGGCCTCTTTCCCCCCGGATCGTCCTTCAAGGTGATTGTGAATGCGCTGGCTCGCCAGAGGCGGATTTCTCCGGAGCTCGAGGAGGAGTACAAAGGCGTCGTCGATCAGGAGGCCGATCCGACGTTGTTCTTCAGCGACGGCGAGCTCCTCTTCCCGAACACGCCGCCACTCAACGACTGGAAGGACGGGGGCCACGGGTTGGTGGATCTCTCGGAGTCGCTGGCTCAATCGGTCAACACCTACTACTGGTCGATCGCGCTGCGGATTTGGCTCCGGCGCGATGTCGATTGGCCTGAGAACCTCCTGCAGGACTTTGCTCGCCGGCTCAGCTTCGGCGACCGGACGGGTATCGATCTTCCGTTCGAGCAGCCGGGGCTGGTCGGGGACCGGGAGTGGTTCCAGTTCAATCAGCAGAATCAGACCGGGTTGGTCCGAAAGGAGGGCGGGTGGTCCGGCGGTGACCTGATGAACATCGCTACCGGCCAGGGTGCTTTGTCCGTGACTCCGGTGCAGATGGCGGTTGCCTACAGCGCACTCGTCAACGGGGGGACGGTATGGGAGCCGCGGGTGGTGGACTCGGTGCGTGACTCCGAGAACAACCTGCTGTTCACGAATGTGCCGAGTGCTGCGGACAAGATCGACTTCCGTCCTGGATTGGTCGACGAGCTCAAGGCAGATCTCAACCGGGTCGTCAACAGCGAGACCGGCACCGCCAAGAAGGCGTTCGAGGGATTCTGTGACGACGACGTGCCTGATGACGAGTGTGCTGCTCTCCAGGAAGTTGGAGGCAAGACCGGTACGGCCGAGATCTTCCAGGCCGACGAGGATGCGGACGAGATCGACACTGCTTGGTTCGTGGGTGCAGCACCGTTGTCCGACCCCCGCTGGGTTGTTGCCGTCGTCATCGATCAGGGCGGGTCCGGGGGCAAGGTGGCGGCTCCCACCGCCAGGCGGATCCTCCAGTACCTCATGGGCGAGAACCCGGATCCGGTGCGAGCAGGATCGGATTCCGAGCGATGAGTCAGACGATCTCGGCCCAGGTCCAGCTGCGACCACAGATCGACAGGAGTCGCCCCGATTTCGTGATGATCGGAATCATCGCGGCCCTCACCGCACTCGGACTGCTGATGATCCTCAGCACCAGTGGCCCCCGACTGGAAGCCGAAGGATCTGAGCCCGCTTCGCAGATGGTCCGACAGGCAACGTTCGTCGTTCTCGGATTGGTCACGTTCTTCGTGGCAACGATCCTCAGCGATCGTCAATGGCGGCTGCTGACGCCCTGGGTCTACGCCGTGACTTTGGCGCTTCTCGCTCTCGTGCTGGCGATCGGCGGGATCATTCAGGGAGCGCAGCGTTGGATCCCGCTTGGCCTGTTCAACCTTCAGCCATCCGAGGTGGCCAAACCGGCGGTGATTCTGGCGTTAGCTGCCTTGCTGGCCGGCGCCGTTGAGAATGAGGTCAAATGGTCGAGGATCTTCAAGGCGTTCGGGTTGGTCGGCGGGCCC
>JAZGIX010000168.1:0-3459 GCA_036482315.1 Acidimicrobiia bacterium
CGATGCGCAGGCGATTCCTGTGACCGTCATCAAAGCCGGACCGTGTCGTGTCGTTCAGATCAAGACCGCCGAATCCGACGGCTACGAGGCGATTCAGATCGCATACCGCGAACTGCCGGCCAATCGCGCCATCAAGCCGGTTGCCGGGCACTTCGCCAAGGCCGGGGTACCACCGCACAAGCATCTGGTGGAGATCCGGGTTGATGATGCGTCTGCCTACTCGATCGGACAAGAGATCGGTATCGCCGATGTGCTCGAAGAGGGTGCTCGTGCCGACGTCGCCGGGGTCAGCAAGGGCAAGGGTTTTCAAGGAGTCATGAAGCGGCACAACTTCAAAGGGATGCCCGCCGGTCACGGTGCGCATCGTGTCCATCGCGCTCCAGGGTCGATCGGTGCCTGCGCCACTCCTGCCCGGGTCTTCAAAGGCATGAAGATGGCTGGCCGGATGGGTGGCGAGAAGACGACCGTCCTCAACCTGGAAGTCGTCCAGGTCGACGCCGATCGCGGCCTCGTGATGCTGCGCGGCGCTGTGCCCGGGTCCAAGGGATCCGTGGTCCTGGTGAGAGAGGCGGTGAAGGCGCGTGGCTGATTCTCCGATGGCCAAGGTGTTCACCTCTGCCGGCGCCGAGACGGGCGAGATGGCTCTCGATCCGACGATCTTCGGCATTGAGCCGAACACCGACGTCATGCATCAGGTCGTGACCGCGCAACGGGCCGCCGCTCGTTCGGGCTCGGCATCCACCAAGACCCGTGCCGAAGTCAGGGGTGGCGGCCGCAAGCCTTGGCGTCAGAAGGGTCTGGGCCGCGCCCGTCATGGCTCGATCCGTTCTCCACAATGGAAGGGCGGCGGTGTCGCTCATGGGCCCAAGCCACGCAGCTACGCCCAGCGCACGCCCAAGAAGATGAAGCGCCTCGCGCTGCGCAGCGCCCTGTCGGTGCGTGCATCTGCCGACGCGATCAAGATCGTCGACTCATTCGAGTGGGAGGGACCGAAGACGAAGTCTGCGGTGGCCCTTCTCGAAGGCATGGGGATCGAGGGCAAGGCCTTGTTCGTCCTTTCTCCATCGGATCGCATCGCAGAGCGTTCGGTACGCAACCTTCAGGGAGTCAATGCCCTCACGGTCGGCCAACTCAAGACGTACGACGTGTTGTGGGCCGCCGCAGTCGTGTTTACCGCCGACACGATCGGGATGATCGGTGGCGGCGCCACCTATCAGGTCGCCGACGACGACTTTGTGCGAGATGAGGGGGATGAATCGTGAAGAATCCGCGCGACATCATTTTCAGCCCGGTCGTATCGGAGAAGTCGTACGACCTCATCGAAGATCACAACACTTACACCTTCGAAATCGATCCGCGGGTCAACAAGACCGAGGTCAAGCAGGCGATCGAGACCATCTTCGGCGTCACGGTGGTGCGGGTGAACACACAGAATCGCAAGGGCAAGCTGAAGCGGACCGGCTATGTGATGGGCAAACGCTCAGACATAAAGCGGGCGCTGGTGACGCTGGCCGACGGCGACGAGATCGACATCTTTGGGGTATGAGCATGTGCAGTAACACCCACGCACCCGTCGCGTATCCAGTATCCAGTATCCAGTATCCAGTATCTGGAGACGGCCTGGCGCGTACTGGCTACTGGCTACTGGCTACTCCCTTGCCTTTCCACGCACAACTCGAGAGGGCGTGCTGACATGGCCGTCAAGAAATACAAGCCCACCTCGCCCGGCCGTCGCTTTCGCACGGTTTCGGACTTTGCCGAGATCACGAAGTCCGAGCCGGAGAAGAGTCTGCTCGAGAAGAAGACGTCGACCGGTGGTCGCAATTCGTACGGGCGCACGACATCGCGTCACCGTGGTGGCGGACACAAACGCCGTTACCGAGTGATCGACTTTCGGCGCAACAAGGACGGTGTGCCCGCCAAGGTCGCCTCCATCGAGTACGACCCGAATCGCAACGCTCGAATCGCCCTGCTTCATTACAAGGACGGTGAGAAGCGCTACATCCTCGCCCCTCTCCAGGTATCGGTCGGGGACTGGCTCGAGTCGGGCTCTGGGGCCGAGATCATTCCAGGTAACGCGCTGCCTATGCGCAACATCCCGGCCGGGACGATGGTGCATGCCGTAGAGATGCGGCCCGGGGGCGGAGCCAAGATGGGTCGCTCTGCCGGTACCGCCATCCAGTTGGTGGCCAAGGAAGGGCCACTCGCTCTATTGCGTCTGCCCTCGGGTGAGATGCGCAATGTGCCGCTCGACTGCAAGGCCACGATTGGTCAGGTCGGGAATCCCGAAGCCGAACTGGTCAAGGGTGGAAAGGCGGGCCACAGTCGCTGGAAGGGCGTACGCCCGCAGTCCCGAGGCGTCGCGATGAATCCGGTCGATCACCCCCTCGGTGGTGGTGAGGGTAAGTCAAGTGGTGGTCGTCACCCGGTGAGCCCTTGGGGCAAGCCGGAGGGGCGTACCCGCAAGAAGCACAAGGCAAGCGATAAGTACATCGTGCGCCGTCGTTCGAAGAAGGGGAGGAGGTAGGCGATGGCCAGGAGCCTGAAGAAGGGGCCGTTCGTAGACGAACACCTCCTCAAGAAAGTGGAACGCGCCAATCAGACCAACGACAAGCGGGTGATCAAGACCTGGAGCCGGCGCTCCACGATTATCCCGGAGATGGTCGGGCAGACCATGGCGGTTCACGACGGACGCAAGCACGTCCCGGTTTACATCACCGAGTCGATGGTTGGGCACAAGCTCGGCGAGTTCGCTCCAACGCGCACCTTCCGGCGTCACAACGCCGGCGAGCGCGCTGCGAGGAAAGCATGAAGGTACAGGCCCGCGCCCGTTTCATCCGGCAGTCGCCGTACAAGGTCCGCCTCGTGTTGAACCTGGTGCGAGGACTTCCCGTGCCGGAAGCACGCGACGTGCTCGCCTTCACCAATCGCCGCGCCAGCGACCCGGTCGCAAAGGTGCTCGAGTCGGCTGTTGCCAATGCCGGCCACAACCATTCGCTCGATGCCGGCGAACTTGCCGTGGTCGAGGCCTTTGCAGATGAGGGCCCGACATTGAAGCGCTTCCGGCCCCGTGCCCGTGGTCGCGCCACCCAGATTCTCAAGCGGACCAGTCACATCACGATCGTCGTGGGAGATGGCCGCGACGACGTGGACCTCGAGGAGGTGCTCTAAGTCATGGGCCAGAAGATCCATCCGTACGGGCTTCGCCTCGGGATCGTCACCGACTGGAAGTCACGCTGGTACAGCGAGAAGGATTACGCCAGTCAGGTAATCGAGGACGCTCTGATCCGCCAGACTCTCGAAGACGAACTGACCCGTGGTGCGGTCTCCCGCGTGGAGATCGAGCGGATCGGTGAGAAGAAGGTTCAGATCGATATCCACACCGCTCGCCCCGGGGTGGTGATCGGTCGCAGCGGTTCGGAGGTCGATCGCCTTCGCACTCTGTTGGAGAAGATCACC
>JAZGIX010000169.1:0-4843 GCA_036482315.1 Acidimicrobiia bacterium
CAGTCGGGAGTCTCTGCGGCTTTGTCGCATCCGCACGACGCCCTGATGACGAGGTCACCGGCCAGAACTGTCCGAGAAGCCACCGTGAGCACACCTTCGAACCGGTCGACGATCAAGCGGGCCGCCAGGCGACCCATCTCGACCGTTGGAACGTTGACGGTGGTCAACGGAGGTTCGGCGAACTTCGCCCAGGAGATGTTGTCGAAGCCGACGACCGCCAAGTCCGCCGGAACTCGGCGGCCTCTGGCCGCTGCGGCCCGCATCGCGCCAATCGCCATGGCGTCGTTGACGGTCACCATTGCCGACATTTCCGGATAGGCGTCGAGAGCCTGGTTGGCAGCCTCGAAACCCGAGTCGATCGTCGTCTCCGAAACTGAAATCACCCGCGGCGTCAGGCCGGCTGCATCGACTGCCGTGCAATAGCCGGAGGCGCGTTCCTCACTCGTGGCCCAGCCTTCGGCACCGCGGAGTAGCCCGACCACTCGATGGCCGTGAGACTCGATGAGATGGCATGTCGCGGCCCGGCACCCACCTTCGTTGTCGGCTAGGACGGCAGGGATCTGGGTATCTCGCAGTGCGTTGTCTACCAACATGACCGACAGATCAGAGGCGGCTACCCCCAGAACGAAGCTGGGAGGAATGTCCGGGCCGGCCAGCACCAGACCGTCGGCACGACGGTCCTGGAGCATGGGCAACGACTCGGGTCCGGCTGCCAATTGCTCATCGGTGAGCGTGACGAGCATCAAGTTGTAGCTTTCCAGAGCCAAGGTTTCCTCTAGCCCTCGGATGATCTGGGCGTAAAACGGGTCTTTACTTGGTGGGAACTTGTGGCGGTGGGTGACGAAGAGCACGGTGCGGGTCCGCGATGTCGTCAATGAGCGGGCCGTCGAGTTGGGCCAATACCGCAAAGCACGCGCTGCCTCCAGGACCCGTTGTCGGGTCACGTCACTCACACCCGGTTTGTCGTTGAGCGCACGGGACACGGTGGCCACAGACACACCCACGGACTTGGCGACATCCTGGAGACTTGACACAAAGCTCCATTCACGCAATATCTTCGTAACCGCTTACGGCGAAATTACAGTGAGCCGGACAGCGTTGTCAACTGGCTTTGGGGTTCGGGAGCAATCCCTCGCCAATCGGTGACGCGGTCGGCGACGGCCACCTCTGTCGCCAGGGAGAGACCCTCAGCCCGGTTCCGAAGTCCCGGATGACTTCTCGATCGGTTCGAGTTCGCGCCGTTTGACCCAGACCGGATCCTGACTCCCGTCACCTGTTTCGATTCTGGCCCACATTCCGGACCGCCTCACCACCCGCACCACCAGACCGCCTTCGAGGTGACCGGTCGGGTCGGCGTTGCGGTTGGGCACCGGTCGTGTCTCGAGTCCATCGCGAGGTGTCCTCGCCTCTGAGGGTGCCTTCGTCCGTCGCAACGAGGTGACCATCGTGAGCAGACCGCGGTCCTCTTGCTCCGGTTGCTTCGATATCTCGTCGGGTTCCTGGTCCGGCCGCTGCCGGTTGGTGGCCGGCACCACAGCCAGCACCATGCCGATGAAGCCTCCCAACAGGCCCAGTTGGAGTGCATTGTCGGGGCCGTTCTTGAGTCCCAACAACCAGCCGAAGGCACCCCCCGCCGCGAACCCCAGCAAGCCTGCGATCAGCGGAAACCAACCGGGATCGTCTCCGCCCTCCGGCTTCGGCTCTCGTGTCCCGTCGGACCCCTGCTCAACCATGCACATCCTCTGTGAAGTCTGGCTCGAACCCTACGCCGAGGTGTTCGTAGCGCCACCCCATCCCTTCGAGCCGACGGCAACGCACGGGTCCCGGCGGACCAATGTCCGAATGACGTTCAAGTCTCACTTCCCGCTGTCCGATGCGGTGATTAGTCATGTTGGGAGTCACTGCACTAGTCACTCGACGGCTCGGAGCCGTCGCGATTGTCGTGATCGCATTCGTCCTGATGTCGACCTCGCTGGCCCTCGCTCACCGGACTCGTCAGTACGGCGAGATGGTCGATTACTCGTTGGTCTTTCCGGTCGATGGCCAGGTGAGTGTTCGTGACACGTTCTACGCGGCTCGGAGCAACGGCGACCATCACGCCCAGGACCTGATGGCCCCCAAGATGACGCCGATAGTCGCCGCTGCTTCCGGCACCGTCCGGTACGTCAACTGGTCCAACAACTCCGACGATCTCAATCCTGAGCGTTGCTGCACGATCGCCATCCGCCACGACGATGGCTGGGAGTCGTGGTACATCCACTTGAACAACGACACGCCGGGGACCGACGACGGTGCGGCGTGGGGGATTGCGGACGGGATAGTCCCGGGTGTCCATGTCGAGGCAGGCCAGCACATCGGATGGGTGGGTGACTCCGGCAACGCCGAGAACACGGGCTCCCATCTTCACTTCGAACTCTTCGACCCGGCGGGTGTGGTCGTCAACTCCTACAACGCACTGCTGGCGGTGTGCGGCAGTCGGTGCACCCAGACCGGTAGCGCCAGCACCAGCCAGACCAGCACGAGCCCGACCAGCACCAGTCAGACGAGCACCGCGATTGCCGGACCGAACGACACCCTGATTTACGGGTCCCGCGGCAGCGTCGTCTCCGATCTGCAGTCGACACTGAAGTCCCTCGGGTTCAACCCGGGTCCGGTGGACGGAATCTTCGGTGGATTGACTCTCACCGCCGTCGAGGCATTCCAATTGGCTCGGGGGCTGACGGTCGATGGCAAGGTTGGACCTGCGACCAAGGGGGCGCTCGCATCGAGTCCGGCGGCATCCGTGTCGGCAACGTCCGATCCCGGTTCGGTGGTGGCATACGGCATCAACGGATCGAACGTCGTCGACCTGCAGACGATGTTGGCCAGGTTGGGCCACAACCCCGGTCCGATCGATGGCGCCTTTGGCCCACTGACACTCGGCGCGGTCCGAACCTTCCAGACGTCTGTCGGACTCTCGGGTACCGGCACTGTCGATCAGGCCACGTGGGACACGCTCGTCTCCGCAGCCGGCTCGGGAAGTGATGCTCCGACGATCGTGGTCGCATACGGGGCGCGCGGGTCGCAGGTCTTCGACCTGCAGACGAGGCTCGACGCCCTCGGGCATGGCCCCGGCCCGATCGATGGGATCTTTGGCCCCAAGACGCGCGGTGCCGTTACCGCGTTCCAGGGGGTGGCCGATCTGACAGCGAACGGCATCGTCGATCAGGCGACCTGGGATGCCTTGGTGGCCGCCGGCGGCTGAGTGTCGGTGACGAAATCAGAGACGCTCGGGGCGTAATGGACGGCGGCCCTCCTCCGGCCATCGTCCCCAGCATCCCGCAGACATGATCGAAAGCGAGCGGGCTAAGTTCAAGGCGGTGGGCTCCATGCCTTTTGCTCTCCGGCGGCCCTGGCTGCTCATGCGCGGGACGTTCGTCAATCGCGAACGGCCCGATCTGGCTCAACTCCGTTCAATTGAGGACCCGGAGCGCTTTGCGTGGGCGATCATCCCGCATGTGGCGCGGTCTTTCGCCGCGAGCATCGTTCTGCTTCCTCGTGCTCGCGCTCGGGTCGCCCTCGTCGGGTATCTGTACGCCCGGATGCTCGACACGTACGAGGACATGGTGCCCGACATCGAGCAGAGGATCGGTGCGCTCCAATGGTTCGCCGAACGGTTTTCGACGGGGAGCGTGACCGGTCCCGCACCTGCGGTGAGAGTGTCGGCTGCCAATCGGCGCCAGGAGGTCGACAGGCTCTTGGTGGAACGTCGCGAACTGGTGGATCGCCTGTATGCGACCTTGCCGGAGAGCGATCAAGCCAGGATCACGGGAATGGTCACGGCGATGGCCACCAGCATGCAGGGGTGGACCGAGACCTTCGCTCGCCAAGGTGGGGTCCTGGAGACGGAGCAGCAACTCAGCCAGTACTGCGACGATGTGATTGGGGAGCCAGCGCGGTTTGCCATTTCGCTGCTGGTGCATCAGTCGCTGTCGGATTCGCAACGCCGCAGCACTTCGACCATCAGCGAGATGGTGCAGTTGGCGAATGTGACTCGCGACATCGAGAAAGACCTCGAGCGCAACGTCGGCTACCACCCTTCTCTCAGACCGTTTCTGGGTGGGGCTCCAGATCAGCCCGACGCCATAGAGCAGGTCCGCAAGGTGCGAGAAGAATTGCTGGTTCGGGCTCTCAAATGTGTGCCCGCCTACCGAAGGCTGCTCGAAGACCTTTCGCTCCCAACCTTCAGCGCAGGACGAGGCTCAGCCGTCTTGATGCTGCTGTTCACCGATCGCCACTACCGGGCCTGTGCGGTAGCCACCGGTCACAAGCCGTGGAGGGGTCGCAATTCGACGGCGATGCTGCTGCTGACGTCACTGCTGGCGGTGGTGTCGAGGCGTTGGGCGAATCGCATCCTTCGACGCGTCGAGAGCAGATTCCTCGGCGCAGCTGAAAGAATCGAGCGGGCCATCCCGTTTGGGGCGGCCGCTTAGAGCCCGTCGATCAGATGGTCCAGATGTTGACGAGTTGGTACAGCGCCAGCACGGCAAAGACTCCTACGAACGCCACACCGGCCTGACGCACGATGCGGTGCCGCCGTCCCAACCACAGACCGGCGGCAACGCCGATTGTGATCGATCCTTTGAGACCGATCGCCCACATCCAACCGGCACCGAGTGCCGAGGCCATGACCGGGTTCAGTTCGACCGCTCCGAGATCGACCAGGCGATACGTCATGCCCAGATCGACGGCATTCAGACCGACGAACATCAGCACCAAGTAGAACCAGGCACGATCCGACGGTCGAACCCGAGTGAGGCTCGTTGCACCCATGCTCGAAGCCTACGCCGTCGTCTGAGGTGGG
>JAZGIX010000170.1:0-9184 GCA_036482315.1 Acidimicrobiia bacterium
GGTGTTCCCGGGAGGGTCAATGGCAGAGATCAAACTCGAGCAAATCGGCAAGATCTACGACGACGGGACCCGTGCCGTCGGTGACGTGGACCTCACGATCCACGACGGCGAATTTCTGGTGCTCGTCGGTCCGTCGGGTTGTGGCAAGTCGACGATCCTGCGCATGATTGCCGGGCTCGAGGATATTTCTGAGGGCAAGCTGAGCATCGGTGACACCGTTGTGAACGATGTCACGTCCAAAGATCGCGACATCGCGATGGTCTTCCAGAACTACGCCTTGTACCCGCACATGTCGGTGTACGACAACATGGCGTTCGGCCTCAAACTTCGCAAGATGGACAAGGAAGAGATCGATCGCAGAGTCCAGAACGCGGGAGAGACACTCGAGATCACCGAGCTTCTGGACCGCAAGCCGAAGGCCCTGTCCGGTGGGCAGCGCCAGCGGGTCGCGATGGGTCGGGCAATTGTCCGTGAACCCAAGGCGTTCTTGATGGATGAGCCACTGTCGAACCTCGATGCCAAGCTCCGGGTCCAGATGCGGACCGAGTTGGGGCGTCTACATGCTCGGCTGGCGACGACCACGGTCTACGTGACTCACGATCAGATCGAGGCGATGACGCTCGGCCAACGGGTGGCAGTGCTCAAACCGGTCAGCAAGTCGCGACCGGACAACCTCCAGCAGGTCGCTCCGCCTTCAGAGTTGTTCCACAACCCGAGGAACTTGTTTGTGGCCGGGTTTATCGGAAGCCCGTCGATGAACATGGCGGTGGGTCGCCTCGAGGGGTCCGGCGGCTCCGCAACGGCCGTGTTTGGCGGTTACCGGGTCGCGGTCGATCAGCGGGCGCTGGATCGTCATCCGGGCATCGAGAACTTCATGAACAAGGATCTCGTCATCGGTATCCGTCCCGGCGATTTCGAGCACGCCAGCATGGCCGGCGACGGTGCCGGGCGGACGATGTCGGTCACCGCCGATGTGACGGAGGTACTCGGATCCGAGACCTTTGTTCACTATCAGGTCGATGTGCCTCCGGTCATCACGCCCGACATCGAGGAGATGCTCGAAGCCAGCGGTGCCGATGTGGCCTCGCTGGGAGAGACCTCCAGGTTCACATCGCGGATCTCTTCCGACGTGGCGGTGAGCCCGGGAGATTCCGTGGATCTCGTTGTGGATGGGGCCAAGTTCCACTTCTTCGATCCCGCGAGCGGTGATCGGATCGGATTCCGCGAAGGAAACTTCTAGACCAGTTTCCAGTCGACCTTTGACCAGGCGATGTACTAGGCCTTCCGGTGGCACAGATGGGGATGGTCCTCAGGCCAGGAAAGGTGTGAGCCAGGCACCACCGGGCAGCCCGGCGGCTGCCGACAGATCGCCCGGAGTGTCCAATTCGATGAGGGTCTTGAGATCGACGTACACCGTGGCGAAACCCGACAGCGCGCCAAGATGACGATGGAATGAACCCGGACCGTACGACAGCCGAACCGGGTCGATGGCGCCGAGCAGGTTGGTCCCCCCGTCCCGTGAGGGGGCGATGACCGAGCCCCCGGAGGAGAGAGTGGTGTGGGCATAGGCCATGGCGGCCCCGTCGAGCAGCGGCAGATCGCCGTGAACGATGATCCACGGTCCGTCACATTGCTCGATCGCGACCCGGCACGCAGCATCGAGTCCCTGCAATGGGTCGGGAATCACCGTCGCGGAATATTCCACGGCCCATGCTTTGACCGCCTCGTCACCGGTCACGACCATGATGTCGAAGCCGCCGTCGGCGCAGGCTCGAACGACATGGTCGGCCGTTTCGCGGGCGAGCGAGGATCGCTGGTGTTGATCGAGCACCGGGGCTAGACGGCCTTTGGCGACCGCAAACCCCTTGAGGGGGATGACTGCAGTGGGATTCATATGGTCGGATCAGCATAAGAGAATGGGCTCGGTGGGCGCCGAGCTCTGGAGGGATGCTCATCGAGGCTGCCGGTGGGGCCGGGTACAGTGATGGTGTGTCGCGTCGGACCAAAATCATCGCCACCCTTGGGCCCGCCAGCGCCGATCCGGAGATCATTTCCCAGATGGTTGATGCCGGCATGGACGTGGCCCGGCTCAACTTCTCGCACGGAAGCTATGACTCGCACGCTGAGCTGATCGTGGCGGTACGCGCGGCAGCAGCGGACCACGACCGGGCGGTGGCGGTGATGCAGGACATCCAGGGGCCGCGCATCAGGGTCGGTACGTTCCCGGGCAAGGCGGTTGAGATCGAGGCCGGGTCCGAGGTTCGATTGACCGCGGGTGATGGAGAAGGTGACGCCTCTCTCGTGTACGTACAGCACATGGGAGAAGTGGCAATCGAGGTGGGGACGGCGGTCGTGATGAACGACGGTCTGATCCAACTCGAAGTGACCTCGGTGGACGGCGAAACCGCCATCGCCAGAGTGATCGAGGGCGGCATTCTGGGCAATCACAAGAGCGCGGCCTTCCCGGGCGCCTCGCTCGATCTCCCGGCGATCACAGAGAAGGATGCAGCCGATCTGGCCTTCGGTCTCGAGCAAGGTGTCGACGTAATCGCGGCCTCTTTCGTCACTTCCGGCAACGACATCGTCGACGTGAAATCGATCGTGGGGGATGTACCCGTCATTGCCAAGATCGAGCGGGTCGCCGCCTATGAGAATCTCGACGACATCCTTTCGGTCGCCGACGGAGCGATGGTGGCGCGAGGCGATCTCGGAGTGGAACTAGGGATAGCGCCGTTGCCGCGGGCTCAGAAGGACATCATTTGTCGGACCAACGAGGCCTCCGGCATCTCGATCACTGCGACCGAAATGCTGGAGTCGATGACCTCATCGCCGCGGCCGACGCGCGCCGAGGTGACCGATGTGGCGAACGCGGTGCTCGACGGCACCGAGGCGGTGATGCTTTCTGCCGAAACGGCTGCCGGAAAGTATCCAGTACGCGCGGTTGCAATGATGGCTGCGGTCTGCGTGGAAGCCGAGGCCAGTCCCGGTTATCCGGAGAGCACAGCCTCGATCTCTAGTTTCGAACGAAGTTTTTCGTCGGCAATAGCGCATGCGGCATCTGACGCCGCCGCCAATCTCGAACTGTGCATGATTGTTGCCTTTACCGAGAGCGGATCGACTGCCCAGCTCGTCGCCAATTACCGCCCGGCGGCCGAGATCATCGCATTCACACCCCACGAGCCGACCTTCAATCGGCTGGCGCTGGTGTGGGGCGTGACGCCACTGCGCTTTCCAACCCTCGATTCGACCGACACCATGATCGAGGAGGCCGGGCGGCGCTTACTCGAGCGGGGACTCGTCGAGCCCGGAGATTGGGTGGCCATGGCCGCCGGAATACCGCCCAATCAGCAAGCCTCGACCAACCTGCTCAAGTTGCATGTCATCGGCTCAGGTTCGATTGGTGCTCCGGGAGGTTCGAAACATGCTCCTAGGATCATCGGATCCGACGAGGACTGAGGATGGGTCAGCCGATAACCGTTTTGGGCACCACCGTGGAGGCCGGAGTCGCTGCGTTCCACACCGATCGCGCAATGACGGGCCAGGACGGTGCCGGCTTCTCCTCCGGCGAAGAGGCGGCCGACACCAGAACGATTCCGGGTGACCTTGCCGCGAAGCTCTTCGAGTCCGACGAGGCGGTCAACCATGTGTTCATCGCCTCGAATCAAGTTGTTGTCGGGCGCGAGACCGGTTGGGATGAAGCATCGCTGGCGGTCGCCGCCGAGATCGTCACGACGTTCTTCATTTTCTACGAGTCCTGAGTCCAGACTTCAGACTTCAGACTTCAGACTCTTCTACGGCAGCGGCAGCAGACCGAGCCTTACCGTCACAGTGGTTCCCCGGTCTACCCAGGTGCCGGGTGGCGTGCTCTGCGCTCGCACGGTGCCGACCTGCGCCGGAAGGCTGACGATGAAGGGTTCGCCGATTGCGATCACCAGGCCGACGTTGTTGAGTGCGGTTGTCGCCTCCGGCCGGAAGAGTGTTCCCAGAGATGGGACCTGTACCGGACATTCGATCGAGGCGTCGTACTGGATGTGGTCCTCCGGAAGCTCGCACGGATGGACCTCGAAGATGATGGAGTGGGGGGCATAGGTCCATCTCCACACGTCTACTTGCTTGGTCCCGTCGTCGAAGGTGATGGTCCGGGTATCGGTGGCGCTGAACCCCTGGGCCCCCTCGTCGGTGAGTTCCCTGTCGCCGGGATTGAGCTCGTCGTTCGGCGAGACGTACTCCTCGGGCTCGGTGAAGTTGAACTTGGATGAGATGGCGCCTTCGATTTCGGCTCCCTCCAGGTCGCCGAACATAATCACGGTGACCCGGGTGTCGGTGGCCTCGGTCTTGATGTAGATCGCGTTGTTGGTGGGGTTCTTGAACTTAAGATCGGGATCCGGGAACCCGAGGGTCGCTTCTCGGACTACCGGGTACCTCGAGAACGAAAGCGTATGCGGCTTGTGGAAGACGTCCTCGAGTCCCGACCAGTACACGGCATTCCACAGAGTGGTCGTGAACTGGCTTACGCCACCGCCGATGTTCGCCGGGTGGTCGCAGCAGTAGACGACCGGCCCGATGATGGCGCCGGCCTTTCTGTACCCATCCTCGAGCGTCCGCTTGCCGACGTAGTCGTTGAGGCTGAAGGTCTCGCCGGGGAGGATGATCGCTCCGTCGACCTCTGCTGCGATTCGCTTGATATTGATGATCCGGTTCAGGTTCTTCTCGTCGCCGCAGCACGAGTAGTAGGTCTCGGCGGAGTAGAGCAGGTCGCGGATTCCCAGCGCTTCGGCGTCCTCGGTGCTGAAGTCTGCCTCACGTCCTTCACGCACCGGGAGGGGTGCGGTCCGTGTGACAGATGTAGCCGCTCGGTACACCGCATCCGGGAGTTGGCCGTCGTCGATGAGCACAGCGTTGTACCCGGGAAGGATCAGAGGAATATCGTCGGGTCGGATGACCACCTGGGCGTCGATCGGGTCGGTTTCTACCTCCTCGCGGATGGGGTTGAGATATCTGGCCAGCGGACCAAGCTGGAAGAACAACTCGATCTCGGGTTCGAGCGCGGTACCACCCTGGCGGCTCGAAAGCGCCTCGGCCAATACGCTCACCGGGAAGGTGATCGATGTCTCGGGCAGGATGCGTCCGAGTGTTACTGGGCGTGCGACGAGTTCTTGGGCGCGAGCGACCGCAAACTCGACCAACTCTTCAGTCACGATCGGAACCCTGAACTCGGTGATGCCGTTGACCGTGCCCCGATCCTGTGATAGGACCTGAGCTTCGATCAGGTCGGCTGTGGCCTCATAGTCGAGCCCGGTGCCCGGTTCGGGGTAGATGGCCGCTACCTCACTGCCGGTGACGTTGATCCCGCCGTCGGTGGGGGGGTCGTTGATCGCCTGTGGCTCCCAGGTCTTGAGAATCAGGATGAGGGCCTGGCGGTCATAGGTGGCTTCGAATGAGATGTCGATGGAACCGTCGCCGAAGTGGCTCAGCCACCACCCCATCTCGGTCATGAAGCCTCCGTCGCGACCGCGGGCAAGAGCCTCATCGAGGATGATCGTGGTATCGATGTCATAACTGAGTTCGCGGGGAAGCACTGTGAACGTCGAGTCCTGGATTACGACGGTGATCGGATCGCTCGCCAATCGTGCTTCGACACCGTTGATGGCGGCTCTTGCTGCTTCCTCGTCGAGTCCCCCGAGGTCGACACCCGCAACCGTCACCCGGCCCAACACTTCCCCGTCGTTGCTCGCTCGGTCCATAGCAAACACGGCCGAGACCCACAGCAGCAACGCAGCGGGTATGACGACAGCGATGAACGCGATTCGCAGACTTGGAGGCATCGAACTCATAGGCGGGCTGGGGTGCGGGATTGTAACTGGGGCCGGATATTGGGGATCACCTTTCCGCTTGGAGAGCGCCCCGATAGCCACAGCCTCGAATTCGGTGTCGACGGCAACAGAGTCGGGAGCCTGTCTTGCTTGGCAGGTTCTAGGCTCGAATCGAATGCCGCTCGATCCTCCCTTCCAATTTCCGCCGGTTGCCGCGGGCGACCAGGTGGTGTTGTCGGCATCCACGTACGTCGCATTCGAGCGCTGTCCGGAGCAGGCTGCCGGGAGGATGCGTGGGACCTACGGGCCCGAGTCGCGACCGGCATTTGTCGGCGGGCTGGCGCATCGGATCTTCGCCCGCCATCTGAAGTCGGGCGAAATCGCCGACGCGGACATCGCGTCGGCCTGCCGTGAGGAGATCGGCGGCAGCATGAACCCGAAGTTGGCTGCTCTCGGTCTCAAGCCGAGCCAGCTTTCAGCAGTGATCGAGGAGGTGGCGGGCCTCTACGACCGGTTCAAGACACTTCGGACGGAGGGATTTGAGGGTGCCGAGGTTGCTCTCGAATCAGAGCCTGCCGACGGCGTGGTACTACGGGGCTCGGTTGATGCGGTGTTTGCCGACGCCGGGGGAGTGCGGCTGGTCGATTGGAAGACCGGGGCCCTCGGCGACCCCGACGCCCAGTTGGCCTTCTACACCTTGCTGTGGGCCATCGAAAAGGAGGAGATCCCGGCCCTCATCGAGGCAGTTTCTGTCAAGACGGGTGAGCGGAGTGAGACGGTGCCGTCTCGGACCCTGGTCGATGACACCGCGGCTCGGGTGGCACGGGCTGTAGATGCGTTCCGGTCGGTTTGGGAATCCGGCGGCTCTCTCGACCGGATAGCCGGACCCTGGTGCCGGTGGTGCCCGCTGCTCGACGAGTGCTCTGAGGGCGCAGCGGCGGTGGATCTACTCGACGGTTAGGGCGCTGCCGTGCCGAGAGCCGTCAGCCGGTGCGGCAGCGAACGGATCAGCCGAGAGTAACGCCGGGGCCGTTTCGTCGCCCGTCAGGTCGATCGCCGGGTCGTCCTCGAAACCGATAGCGAGGAGACTCGCCAGGGCTGCGGCGGCATCGGGGTCGAACTGGGTGCCTGCGCAGCGCCTGATCTCGACGACTGAGACCTCGGCTGCGAGAGCGCCCTCGTAGGGTCGATCGGACGTCATGGCGTCGTACGCGTCCGCGACTTGAACGATGCGAACGGTCATCGGAAGCGTTCGGGCGTCGATGCCGAACGGGTACCCGGCGCCATCCAGGCGCTCGTGATGAGAGAGCACTGCGGCTGCCACGTCACGGTGCACGATATCGGCAACCAATCTGTGCCCCTTCTCCGGATGCGTGCGGATTTGAGTCCACTCAGTCCGGCTCAATCCGGCCGGTTTCCACAACACTGCCTCGGCGACACCGAGTTTTCCGATGTCGTGCAGTTGTGCTCCGAGGTAGGCGCGATCGATGCTTGCGGTGTCGAGGCCCATCTCCGCCGCGATCGCCGCCGCCACGTGGGCGGCCCGTTGTCCGTGATCGGCCAGGTCGGGGTCGCGCAGTCGAATGACCTCGATGAGGCGGGACGCGACCAGTGCCGGCGCATCGGCAGCGGTGTCCCCGTGGGTGGGGGCGCGTTGAGTGGTGAGGGCGGTTGGCACTTCCATAGGTGGTGCCTTGCGGCATCGGTCGCCAGGTTACGAGTGGGTGCCCTCCGGACCGCGGCTTTCCGTAGCAACCTGGTGAGTGATCCCCCGGTGGCTATCCAGAAGACCCATCGGGTTGGGTGCTTCCGCTCAACAGCCGCTCAAGGTCTTCGACCTGGGCGAGAACATCGAGGCGGAGCCCGCCGAGGGTTTCGTGGAGCTTGCCGAGTGATGCGGTGATCGTCGTCACTGAACGGCGCGCCCCGCTCAGTGTTTCTGCCGCCTTGCGGATGCGGTCGATTCGGTCGGCGATCGCTCCGGTGTCGAGTTCTGCCCCGGTACCGGTCGCGTTTGCGGTGGACGCCGCGGCCCATTGCATGGCAATCGACGTCATTGCTCCATCGCCTTCGTCCACGGCGAGCACGCGATCGCCGTAGACGTTGAACCGCCCCACTTCGGCCGGAAATGCGTCTCGACCCGCGATGCAGACTGCCGCATCGGCCCGGCGGTTGGTCATGGCGGCATCGAGTTCGCCAAGGATTCCGCCGGATCCGCCGAGTGTGATTGAGGCGTGCCTCTTGGCCTCGACCACGATCCGGCGACCATCACCGAGGGTGACGACGAAATCGCCAACTTTGGAGGAGGCGGTGAGGGCTCCGACGATGGTGCTGGTGCGCTCGACGATGGTGCCCTTCGAGGTGGAAGCCCAACGGCGGAGGTTGACCTCGACGACGTCTTCGAACTCGAGGCCGTGAGCCGTTCCACGTTCCGCTTCGGTTAGACGAGCAGCCTCTGCAGCCCGATCACCGACGAGATCGTGCCGCAGGTCGTCGAACCGCTCGTCGATCAGGCGGCTCAGCCGTGCGAAGGCCGAATCTCCCTCATCCATGTCCAGCGCTGCGGCGAGCCTGCGTTCCAGCGCACCGTCCGGCCCCACGAGGTCGAGGAGTCGCTGGATGAGCATCGTGGCGGCGCTTCCCTCGATTCCGGGGTCGAGACCATCGAGGAACTCGTCGCGCCAAGCTGTGAAATCTGCCAGAGCCCTGGCCAGGATGGACGATCGTTGCTCGGGATCGAACTGTTTGCTGAGGCTGGAACGGCTCTCGTCGATGATGGTGCGGACAGTTGCTTCGGCTTCGGTGGTGACTGATTCGAGCACGCGGTGGACCCGGGCATCGATCGCGGTGAGGTCGATCCCGATGCCCATTGATGCAACGCCCTGAACTCCAACGCTCATGATTCGTCGGAGCAGATCTGCTCGGTCGTCGTAGCCGGCAGTGGCGACCATTCCCACGACGCTGGGGTCGGTGACGATGAGATGCTCGATGATGATCTCATCACCATCGAGCATCACCGCGCCCTTCTCGGGGCTGCCTGCAGGGCTTTCCGGTGGGGCCGATGGATCGATCATGTGGATGCCGGTAGTCATGGAATCAAGGTAGGGCCGACGTGTGACAGGAAAGGGGACGCGTCGGTATTCGGTGTTCAGTAGAGGGTCTAAACGGTCGCTGGTGTCTGGGGACGTTTCCCGATCCAGGCCGAGGCTTGTCTCACCAGGTAGACGCGCCTCCCGGAATCGCACCAGCGTTCCTGTCGAGATTCCCGATTCCCGAATCGCGAGGCAGCGGATCCTCTATAGGGCATCGGGCATCGGGCATCGGGCATCGGGCATCGGGCATCGGGCATCGGGCATCGGGCATCGGGCATC
>JAZGIX010000171.1:0-2984 GCA_036482315.1 Acidimicrobiia bacterium
GGTATCGCCAGATTGATCTTCGGGGCCTGGGTGCCCCCTCCGATTCCCAAACAGGACGCGGAAGGCAGATCCGCCACCCCACCAGAGACATCGTTGTCGCGAATCACGGTGACAGCACCCCACCATCGGCCAGCGTTATCTCATCAGAGATTCCCAGTCGCGCCTCAAAAAGGGGTTCGTCCGCGATCAGCGCCCCCGGCAGGATTCGAACCTGCGCACCCGGCTCCGGAGGCCGGTGCTCTAATCCCCTGAGCTACGAGGGCGGAGCAACGAGTGTACCGATCGCATGGGTGCCCCATGCTCGGCCGGTACGATCACCCCCTGCCATGACTGTGTTCCCAGATACCATCGAAACCGCGGTCCAAACCGCTCTTGCCGCTGCGTCTGAGGCCGGTGAGATTCCGAGGTTGAGCGATCTCACATTTGTGGTGGAGCGCCCCCGTGATCGGGAGCACGGAGATTGGGCTACGAATGCGGCACTCGCCGCCGCCAAGCCCGCAGGAATGGCTCCACGGGATTTGGCGGCTCTCATCGTGGAGCATCTGCCCGAGATCGAATACCTCGCGGCAACCGAGATCGCCGGTCCGGGCTTCATCAATTTCACCCTGACGCCCGAGTGGTTCCTGGAGGTGCTCAGGACTGCGGCCACCGGAGGCCCCGACCACGCTCGCGGTGAGCCGGGATCGAGAGAGAAGATCCAAATCGAGTTCGTTTCGTCGAACCCCAACGGCCCGCTCCACATCGGGCACGGTCGCGGAGGAGTGATCGGTGATGTCATCGCTCGGGCCCTCGACTATTCCGGGCATCCGGTGAGCCGGGAGTATTACTACAACGACGCCGGCGTCCAGATGGATCTCTTTGCCGCCAGTCTGGAGGCGCTCTATCTGCAGGCACACGGGAGGGACGCCGAGTTTCCTGAGGACGGCTACCACGGTGATTACATCAAGGATTGGACAGCCGAACTCGTGGCAGATCAGGGCGACACTCTGCTCGACTTGAAGGATCGCCGCGACCGGATCCGCCAGTGGGGACTGGAGCGGGCGATGCACAACATCGAGGAGACACTGGAGATCGCCCGGATCCCGTTCGACGTCTGGTTCAGCGAGACCACTCTCCACGAGAGCAGCGCGGTCGATCGGTCGATCGAGGTGCTTCGGGAGCGGGGATATGTATTCGAGGACGAAGGTGCGGTGTGGTTCCGGACGACCGAATTCGGAGATGAGAAGGACCGGGTGCTGGTCAAGTCAGACGGGGAATACACGTACATCGCCCCCGACGTGGCCTACCACCGGGACAAATTCGAGCGCGGCTTCGAACGGGTCATCAACGTCTGGGGCGCCGATCATCACGGCTACATCCCTCGGATGAAGGCTGCTGTGGAAGCTCTCGGCTATGACCCGGATCGCCTTGAGATCGTCATCAATCAGATGGTCAACGTGAATCGGGCCGGCGAGCCGGTCCGGATGTCGATGCGGTCGGGAGAGTTCATCTCATTTCGCGAGGTGCTCGACGAGGTCGGCACCGATGCCACCCGCTACATCCTGGCGTCATTCAGCCCGGACACCACCATCAACTTCGACCTCGAGGCTGCCAAGTCACAGTCGATGGACAACCCCGTCTACTACCTCCAGTACGCCCACGCCCGTATGTGTTCGCTGGAGCGCTTCGCCCGTGAACAGGGGATCGAGCGTGTCCCGATCGACGAGGCAGATCTCACTGTGCTCTCCCATCCGGCCGAGTCGGCCGTGCTGCGCGAGATCGATCGCCTCAGGGAGGAGATCTTCGAAGCTGCGGCACGTCGGGCCCCGCACCGAATCACGACCTACGGCACCGAATTCGCTACCGCATTCCATCGGTTCTATACCGAGTGTCGGGTGGTGACCGACGATCCCGCGGTCACACAGGCCCGGCTGTGGCTCATCGAGGCGTCGAAGAGCGTAATAGTTGCGATCCTCACAACCCTGGGACTCTCCGCTCCCGAATCGATGTAAGGGTCGTGCCGTCAAGTGCCTGCAGGCCGGCCCTACTCGGACTGCAGCGCTCGGGAGAAGCGGAGGATGGCGCTGAAGATGTCGGCCACCGACTCCTCCGACAGCCCCCGCTCCTTGGCCCACTGGCGGCGCTGTTGGAGTAGGACTTGTTCGCGGTCGGGATCGCGTACCGCGCGTCCGCCCTCCGACTTGATGCGACCCGCCCGGTTCGCCAGGTGGCCGCGCTGCACCAGCAGCCGAACGATCTCCACGTCGACCTGGTCGATCAGGTCTCGCGTCTCCATCAGTTCCGGAGCCCGATCACCCAGGTCGGGGATGGCAAAGGCCTGTGATGCGGCCACGCCGGGGGCGTCGGGTTCCAGGTTCGCCAACTGGCCGTGAAGCTGCGCCAAGGCATCCAGCAGCGCCTGACGGGCTTCGGCCGCGAAGGGGTTGTCCCGCTCGATTGCCAGGAAGAGGTGGCTGGCGTCGCTGCGAACGGAATCGATCGTTTGTCCCAGCGCCTGGAATGAAGGAGGAGAGAAGGGCAGATCCTCGCTTGCTCCGATGTCGATGAGACCCTTGGCGATGAAGAACGCCATTGCATGAGTGCGGGCCATCACCCGGTCGTGCTCCGTTTCTGTCTGTTCGATGACCTGGCACCCGATTCGTTCGTAGAGGTGCCGGGCCCGTTCGGCTGCCGCCGGGTGGAGAGGGTTGGGGCAGACCACGGCACGAAGCGGTCGTTCGCCGCGGGCGATGTTGGTCGGTCCGAATAGCGGATGGGTCCCCACCCATTCGACATCGGTGCCGAGCACGTCGGTCATGGCCTGGATGGGGCCTACCTTGACGCTGCCCACATCCAACACCAGTTGATGGTCGCTCAGCAGAGGTTTGAGTGTCGTGATCGCCGAACGGATCTCACCGACCGGCGTGGCCACGACTATCACCTCTACTTGGGCGACGAGGTCGTCCGGACTGTCGGCGCGAATGTCCGAGGGCACGGCGGCGGTT
>JAZGIX010000172.1:0-2217 GCA_036482315.1 Acidimicrobiia bacterium
CGTCCCCGAACTGGATGTTGACCGTGACCGGTCCGTCGAGTCGCCAGCCTCGTTCGGCTGCCGCTTCCGACATCACTGCTTCGAGTTCCCGTTCGGCTTCGGCGACGGCCTCAGCCGATTCGACCTCGCCACCGAGTGTGATCACGAAGGCGTTCGGCGCGCCCGGACCGGCGTGGGTTTCGAACACTCCCAGATCGGCCTCACGGACGATCCTGGTACCCAGTTCGACGGGGTGGATTCGACCCCGGAAGAGGCGAGCAGCGAGACCATCCACGAGTTGTTCGAGGCGGCGTTCAAGGCCGCGGGCAAGGCCCATGTGGCCAGCGTACCGGGGGTGGGTGTGACAAAAGCGCCTCGTGGTACGATTTTCTACCTCCGGGCGAGTGGCGGAACTGGCAGACGCGCAGGACTCAGAATCCTGTGGGCATAGCGCTCGTGGGGGTTCGACTCCCCCCTCGCCCACCACGTGTCCTACGGTCCAAAGATACGGCGTCAACGCCGTCGTCGTTCGCTCATCCTTTGGGGTGTCGCAGGCGTCGCCATTGCGATCGCCTTCGGTGTGGCGCGCGCTGCCGGAGATTCGGAACTGACCCGGGGCTACCTGGATCTCGCTTTCGACGTGGCCAAGACCGAACAGGAGGCGGCCATAGCGTTCTCCTCGATGATCGAGAACATAGAGGACTTCGATCGTGCCGCGATGATCAAGCTGCTCGAACGGCTCGAAGAGGATACCGAGGGGCTTGTGGATGAGCTGGATGCGGCAGATCCGCCCGAGTCTCTGCGACAGGGCCACCTCTTTTTGAGGATTGCGACGACGACGTGGCGGGGTGCGTTGTCCGACTCCAAGTCGGGCTTGATCGCCCTCACCGAGAATGTGCTCGATGACGAAGGACTGGCAACGCTCACTCGAGGGCTGGTCGATCTCAGGGTCGGCGATAGCGCCTACGTCGGTTTCCTGTCATCGCTCACCGATTTCGATACCGAGCTGCAAGGAGGGGATCCACCGATCGTCGCCTTCGTCCCGGCAGATTTGGAGGGATTATTCGACGCTCAGGAATTGGCCAGGCGCCTGTTCCTCACCGAGAACCTCAGCCCCCTTCAGAACATCGCCGTGGCTGATCTGAGGTTGGAGCCGGCTTCCGTCGGAGAACAAGAGGGGCTGCCGGTCTTGGCCATCACTCCGAATCAAACCGCCGAGGTGACGATTTCGAATCGGGGAAACATCCCGATTCCGACTGCAATAAGTATCCAGTTGAGCCTCATCAGCAACGCAGGAGACCTGTGGGAGGCGCGACAGGAGATCCCGTTGCTCGCAGGCGCCGAACTCACAACGCTGGTGTTCTCGAACCTTCCGGTCGAACCGGGCACGATTTACGAGATCATCGTGACATCCCTCTTCGATGACGACGAAGATGGGGACGACAGATTGTCGATGTTGTTTATCGTCAACTCGGAGGGCTGATGGACACCTGGGCAGTGCTGGCGGTGTTGGCCGCCTTGGGTCTATCCGCGGCCACATTCGTCTTCGTAATGATTGACAGAGGCAGGTTCTCTGCGATCCCGCGCGATGGCGGCATCTATGAATCGGTTCGTACGCTCGACGAGGACCTGGCCGCGATCGAGGCCGCAGTGGCGCATCTTCAGCCTCAGGTTCGATCATTGATGGACCGGATGCCGGGGGCACTGCGGTATGCCGCGGTAGTCACCTTTGATGCCACCGAAGAGTGGGTGGGTAACCAGTCCCGTGCCATTGCCTTGCTCAATGAGAGAAGTGACGGTCTCGTGATCACACTCCTGGTGGGGCCCCGCCAAACGCTCTTTTTCACCAAGATGGTGCGAGAAGGCAAAGGCGTGGAACCGCTGTCACCCGAGGAGCAGACCGCGGTCGACCGAGCCCTCGGCGGAAACTGATTAGAAGTCCTTAGTCCTCTGGAGCGCGTCACAAGGCCTTGCAGTTGGAGGGCTCCCCTCCAATCGGCCTGCGGCCGATTGCCCAAAGTGTGAACTTTTGCGGCCGGTGCCCGGCGTTTTCTGAACACTCTCCCCTTTGGGTGTCGGGTTGCGCGATAGGGCCGACGGTTCTCTTCTCTGAACACTCTCCCCTCTGGGGGGAGTCAGCGAGCGAAGCGAGCTGGTGGGGGGCTCTGATTTGGTGTCCGTGAGACCGTTGCGGTCGCTGGTGGTGATGGCCTATCACCGAGCGGCTGGTGCCGGGAT
>JAZGIX010000173.1:0-36338 GCA_036482315.1 Acidimicrobiia bacterium
GTACTCGGCGTCCTGGTGAGTGGCGTCGACGACGCGTTCGCCGAAGAGACCGCGCAGGTCGCGCAGGAGATTCCGGTTTATCTCAACCATCGTGAGAACGGTGACCGAACCGTCGGCACCGGCCAAGGCCGATGCGAAGTCGGCCGCCTTGGTGGCGTCGAGGGTGCCGTCGGTGGCAATCAATACGTGCATAGTCCTCCTCTTCCCCCTCGGCGAGAGATTAGTGGGTTGTCACCGGGAATAGCGTGGCGACTATTGCATGTGACGGAACCGCGGGCGTGGGCGTGGACTCGGTGGCCTGGGGCAGGGGCCCCGGGCCACACCGCGATGAGCCGTAGAACACGGCGCCGTCCGGAGGGCGGCCCCAGCGTGCGGAGGCGTTCGAGGCCGAGTAGGACTCGAACGGTGGAGCTAGAACGCGAAGAGCCATGAGCACAGCTCTCAGTGAACGTCGAATCCGTCCCAAGGGTCTGAGCCGATCCAGTCGCGTGCATCGAAGCGAGTCCCGGTCGGTTCGGGTGCTCCGGGGTGGGCGAGCCTGAGGAATATCGGTGCGATGTCCGCCGGGGAGGGGAGCGACGCCGGGTCCTCGTCGGGGACGGCCACGGCCCGCATCGGAGTGCGGGTGCCGCCCGGGTTGACCGAGAAGACCTTCCCCTTGAACTCATGGGCCAGGGTGGCGAGCCACCCCTCCAACGCGTGCTTCGACACTGCGTACATCCCCCACCCGGCGCGGCCCTGGCGTCCGACGGTGCTGGACAGGCCAATCACTACCGGCGCTGCGGCTGCCTCTAGGTACGACGTGAGCATTTGGTGGAGGAGATGAACGGAGGTGACGTTGACCTCGAACACCGATCGCCACTCATCCTCTGGGTAGTCGGCGAGAGAAACACCCGGCGGGCCCAGCAGCCCGGCCGCGTGCACGACCACATCCAGGGCGCCACCGCCGTGACCGATGGCGGTGGAGATTCGGCGCCGTCCTGCCTCAGTCGTCAGGTCGGCCGCGACGGTGATGGCAGACCCTCCGGGAAGATCGGCGATTGAGGAAGCGACTTCCTCTTCATTGCGACCGGTCGCAAAGATTCGGGCCCCGTTCTCGACGTATGCAGTGCACAGGCCGCGCCCTATACCGCTGGAAGCGCCGGTGACGAGGATGGTGCGTCCGGAGAGAGGCATGGAGGGGGAGGGTACAGGTCCCTGCGTGCGGCTCCCAGCTTGCAGCTTGCGAGCGGATCGCAGAACGCAGATGGCAGATCGCAGACTTCGGATCCAACAAGAAGCGCGATCGTCTGCTGTCTGCTGTCTGCTGTCTGCTGTCTGCTGTCTGCTGTCTGCTGTCTCGGTCCGAGTGGGGGGAATCGCCCCTCTCCGGTGGCTCTTCAACCCACGAAGTGGGGTTAATGGGTTGACAAGTGGCGGTTAGTGGGGCAAAGTGGGGGCACGTGGAGAACCCGGGAGGCGGCGGCCTCCCACCCGAGAGCGCCTTGCAGAGGTGCCGGATGCCGAGATCGGAGACACCAGGTCGTGTTCCTGGGCGAGTACCAGCACAGTGTGGATTCGAAGGGCCGATTGGTGCTGCCCTCGAAGTTTCGCGCTCGCCTCGAACGAGGCCTCGTCGTGACCAAGGGTCAGGAACGCTGTCTCTATGTCTTTCCCATCGATCGGTGGGAAGAAGAGGTCGAACAGGTCAACCGACTCCCGCGTACCGATCGGCGCAGCCGCAACTACGCCCGCTCGTTCTTTGGAGCGGCCAGCGATCAGATGCTCGACGGCCAGGGGCGCGTCCAAGTGCCCCAGTCTTTGCGCGACTACGCAGGCCTCACCAAGGACGTCGTCGTGGTCGGAGTGGCGGATCGGGTCGAAATCTGGGATGCGGGGTCGTGGGCGGCCAACAGCAGCGAGGCCGACGAGCTCTATGCCGGAATCGAAGAAGCACTCAGTGGGGAAGGGATTTGAGCTGTGCAACGCAACAGCGGATCTCTCGACCCAGCGTCAGCCCTCCGGATGCCATGTGGGAAGCCCCTTACTCCGCCCGCTTCCATTTTGGCGCCAGCGCTCCGGGGGGCTGACGGTGGGTCGGAACTACCTGACGCCGAACGAACACGATCCGCAGTATCACGTTCCGGTTCTCGCCGACCGGGTCGAGCATTGGCTGGGGACGCTCGACGGAACGATTGTCGACGCCACCTTCGGGGGCGGCGGTCACAGCCGGGTCCTGCTCGATGCCAACGCCGAACTTCGAGTGGTGGCTATCGATCGGGACCCGGACGCAGGTCGGCAGAGCGCCTCGTTCGGGTCGCGACTGGCTTTTCACCAGGCGGACTTCCGGAAACTCGAGTCGGTACTACAGAAGGAGCATCTCGATGAGATCGATGGAGCCCTTTTCGACCTCGGTGTCTCGTCGCGTCAGCTCGACGTGGGGGAGCGAGGCTTCTCGTATAGACGACGCGGCCCGCTCGACATGCGGATGGGGCCGGATGCGGAGCTCGATGCCGACGTCATCGTCAACCAGTGGCCCGCGGCAGATGTCGCTCGAATTCTCAGACGGTATGGCGAAGAGCGCTACTCCGGCAGGATCGCCCAAGCCATCGTCAAGGCGCGTCCCATCGCGGACACACTGGAGCTGGCGGGCGTTGTCGCCGACGCCGTGCCGGCTCGGGCGCGGCGCTCCCGTCACCCAGCTCGACGATCTTTTCAGGCCATTCGCATCGCCGTCAACGACGAGCTCGCTGCGCTCACCGACGCACTCGACGTCGCCATGCGGCTGCTGCGACACGGCGGAAGGATCGTGGTGATTTCCTACCACTCGCTGGAGGATCGCATTGTCAAACGGAAGTTTGCAAGCGAATCATTGAGCTGCACATGTCCTCCCGACTTCCCGGTGTGCGTGTGCGACACGGTCGCCAACATGAGACTTCTGGCGCGCGGCGGTGAGACTCCGTCGGCTGCCGAGATCGAGGCAAATCCTCGGGCTCGCAGCGCCAGGTTGAGAGCCGTGGAGCGGGTGGCATGACGGCGCGTCTCGCCCCGGTTCACGGGAAGGTGACCCGGCGCACTCGCCAGTTCCACGTGGTTCTCGGTCCCGGAACCAGGCGTCGCGGCCGGCGTCGGTACTGGGTGCTGCTGGTGGCGGCGTTGACGGCCGCCTTCTTGGTATCGGTATACGCCCGTATAGCTCTCGATCGCAGCGCCTTCGTAGTCACCGATATCGAAAACCAGATTGCCGTGGAGGAAGCCCGGTATTGGGACCTTCGTCTCCAGGTGACCGAACTTAGGGCTCCGGAACGGATCTCGGCGTTGGCGGCGGCGATGGGAATGGTGTACCCGGAGACCGTCCGGACCATCGAGGTTCCCGGCTTGGGTGAATCGGGGCTCGGTGTCGAGGAACGTTGGATCGATCTGAAGGCGCTGCTGGGCGCCCAGCCATAGGCGCGGTGCCGTTGCAGGCACCGAGGGAGTGAGGAGGAGTCCATGGAGCAGGAGCCGCGAAGACGGCTAAACGCTCGTCTGGTGTCGGTCGGAGTGCTGCTCGTTCTTGCGTGGACCCTGATCGGATACCGCCTCACGGTGGTCCAAGGAGCGCGGGCAGACGAATTCGCAGCCCGTGGACGAGAGCAACGTGTCCAAAGCGAGACCTTGGCAGCCGATCGGGGAACGATCTTCGATCGTGATGGTCGGGAGCTGGCAGTCACAGTCGAAGGAGTGACCGTCTACGCCAATCCCTATGAAGTCTCTGACCCCGAGAGCCTTGCCTCGATGCTGGCTCCGCTGGTGGGGCGCAATCCCACCGATCTCGCCCAAGATCTGGCGAGCGACGCCGCCTTTGTGTATGTCGCCCGCCAGCTGGATCCCGAGGCCGCCGAGCCGATCAGGCAAGCCGGGTTGGCCGGCATCTACTTCCTCAGCGAGCCGCGACGGGTGTATCCCACCGGTGCTTTGGCGGCCCACGTCGTCGGGTTCGTGAGTGACGGCGACAACGCCGGACTCGAAGGCATAGAGCTCTATTACGACACCGAGTTGGCCGGGATTCCGGGGGCACTGCTGGTCGAGCGTGATCCTCAGGGACGGGTCATTCCGCAAGGCGAGTACCTGGTCGAGCATCCCGAGCAGGGATCGGACCTGGTGCTCACGATCAAGAGCGAGATTCAGTATTCGGCGACCCAGGCCTTGGCTGCGGCTCTGGAGCGGACCGGCGCCACTTCGGGGTCGGTCGTGGTGATCGATCCGGAATCGGGCGAAATCCTGGCGATGGTCAATCTACCTTCGTTCGATCCGAATGACCGTGACGGCACGCCGCTCGACGCCATGCGCAATCGCGCGGTCACTGATGTGTTCGAGCCCGGCTCCACCCAGAAGCTGGTGACGATCGCGGGTGCCCTCGAAGCCGACATCGTGGCCCCCAACACATCATTCGAGATCCCGGAGAGCATCGAGATCCTCGACACCGTCTTCAAGGACGTGACCGTCCATCCCGACCGATTGACGGTCACCGAGATAGTTGCCCACTCCTCCAATCTCGGCACGATCCTGGTCGGCGATCAGTTGGGGATCCGATCGCTCTACACCTTTATGTACTCGTTTGGGCAAGGCAGGGCCTCAGGTATCGACTTCCCGGGCGAGGCCGGTGGCGTCTTACGCCCACCTGAAGATTGGTGTCTCACCACATGCCTCGCCGGAACGTCGATCGGCTACCACGTTTCGGTGACGCCATTGCAGATGGCGATGGTCTACGCAGTCGTGGCCAACGACGGAATGTGGGTCCAACCGCACCTCGTAAAAGACATTGTGGATGGTGAGGGCGATCGGCAAGCGACCTTTCCGTTGGCCCGGCGTGTGATCTCGACCGAGACGGCGGCGCAGATGCGAATCATGCTCGAGGCGGTCGTCGTTCGCGGTACGGGAACCGCAGGCGCCGTGTCCGGATACCGTGTCGGCGGGAAGACCGGAACGACCCAGAAGTACTTGACCGATTTACAGGAGTACAGCGAAGAGGAAGTCGTTGCCAGCTTCATCGGTATGGCCCCGATTGATGATCCTCAGATCGTGATTGCAGTCGTGTTGGACTCACCCCAGGAATATGCCAGCGGCGGTAGGGGCGCGGCGCCGGCGTTCGCGGAGATCATGCTTGCCGCACTCCACCAAGTCGGAGTCGCTCCCGGTGGGTGATGCAATCACCCTCGAGAGGCTGGCACTGTCGGTGGGAGGACGGGTTCTCGGCGACGGCGCCACCCTGGTGTCGGATGTCACTCACGACTCGCGCGACGTCGGTGAAGGCTCGTTGTTCGCCGCGGTGCAGGGATTCGTGACCGATGGTCATCAGTTCATCGGTGAGGCCCTAGCAGCCGGGGCCGTGGCTCTTTGCGTCGAGGACGAGGCGGCAGTGCCGCCGGGTCGGGCAGCGATCGTCGTGCCGAGCGTCCGAGAGGTCCTGGGTGGTCTGGCGTCGACGGTCCACGGGAACCCGTCTTCGATCCTTCGAGTCGTCGGGATCACCGGAACAAACGGAAAGACCACTGTTGCCCATCTCGTAGAAGCAATCGCGGCGGCCGCCGGTATTCAACAAGCGATCATTGGCACGGTGGGGGCTCGCATCAATGGGAAGCCGTTCCCGGTCGAGCGAACGACGCCTGAGGCCACGGACTTTCAGCGATTGCTGGCGGCGATGGTCGGGTTCGGAGTGGACATCGCATCAGTCGAGGTGTCGTCTCACGCCCTGGCCCTCGGTCGGGTCGATGGGACTCTCTTCGAGATCGGGGCGTTTACGAACCTTTCGCAGGACCATCTGGACTTCCATGCCGACATGGAGGAGTACCTCGCCGCTAAACGGTCGTTGTTCGACCGGTGTCGCACAGGCGTGATCTGGGTGGACGATGCAGCGGGTCGTGGAATCGCGTCGGAGGCCTCGGTCCCGATAGTTCGAGTGGGGACGGGCGATGACACCGATGTCCGCGGTCGGGCGGTCGCGGTGACCCTGGACGGATCGACTTTCGATGTCTCCGGTCCGGGCGGCGGCGCCCGTATGCATCTGCAGCTTCCCGGCAGGTTCAACATGTCCAACGCCCTCGTTGCTGCCGCCTGTACGAACGCGTTGGGAATTCCTTGGGATACGATCGCCGACGGCATCGGGAGAGTCGCTTCGATCCCGGGCCGATTCGAAATCGTTCCAACCGAAAGGGATTTCACCGTGGTGGTCGATTACGCCCACACTCCGGCAGGCGTCGAATCAATGGTCGGCGCAGCGCGCGAGTTGGTCGGTGGCGGTCGGGTCGTCGTGGTCGTCGGCGCAGCAGGTGACCGGGATCATGACAAACGTCCGCTCATGGGCGCCGCGGCCGCTACGGCAGACATCGCGGTGATCACGAGCGACAACCCGAGGTCGGAGAATCCGGAGACGATCGTGGCCGAAGTAGCTGCAGGAGCCGGACACGATGCGATTACGGTCGTCGACCGACGCGAAGCTATCGGCGTCGCGCTCGGTTTGGCTGCCGGCGGAGATGTCGTGCTGATTCTCGGCAAGGGACACGAGAGGTCGCAAGAGGTGGCAGGGGAGTTTCTGCCCTTTGACGACCGCCAGGTCGCTCTCGAGGAGGCATCTCGATGAGGTGGGATCTCGCTCACGTGGCCCGCATCTGCGAGGGTCGAGAGCGTGGCGAGGCCGTTATCGACTCCGTTTCCATCGATTCCCGGACAATCGCGTCCGGGGGGCTGTTTGTCGCGGTGGTGGGGGAGAACCATGACGGACACGACTTCATCGCCGAGGCGAGAGCCGCCGGTGCCGCCGCGGTGGTGACCGAAGATGGCCGCCTCCCCGGTGCTGATGGCGTCGAGGTGGCGGATACGCTCGCGGCACTGCGCGCCTTGGGGATAGCTCGTCGCCTCGAGATCGCGTGTCCGGTCATCGGCGTAACCGGCAGCAGCGGCAAGACGACCACCAAGGATCTGATCACCGCCGCCCTGGGGCCGGGGGCGCACGGGTCCCCACAATCCTTCAACAACGAGTTTGGTGTCCCGCTCACGATGCTCGGCGTCCCCGACTCGGCAACCGCAGTCGTCGTCGAGGTCGGAAGCCGCGGCTCCGGCCACATCGCCCACCTTGGACCCGTGATCGATCCAGATGTGGCGGTCATCACCAACGTCGGCCCCGCCCACTTGGAGATGTTCGGATCGATCGAAGGTGTTATCGACGCAAAGTGGGAGCTGTTATCTGCGCTGGGTCCCGACGGCGTGGCAATACTCCCGGCTGATGACGAACGGCTGCTGGCGCGGGCCACCGGCTCCTTCTTGACGTTTGGAGCGGAATCGGGTGCGGACGTCGATGCTGTTGGCGTCGAGTTGGACGACACCGGTCGCGCCAGCTTCGAGCTTCACTTCCGGGACGAGGTTGCTGCGGTAAGGATGCCGCTCCCGGGTCGACACCAGGCGGCCAATGCAGCCGCCGCCGTCGCCGCAGTTGTAGCAATTGACCGACCCTTCGCTGAGGCGGCGGGGCGACTGGAGACTGCGGCGATGTCTCCTTGGCGGATGGAGGTCGTCACCAGGCGGTGGGGTGGCGGTGAGATCGTCGTCGTAAACGACGCCTATAACGCCAATCCGGATTCGATGGCAGCCGCGCTGGAGACCGTTGCCGCTATGCCCGGGCGCCATCTCGCGGTACTCGGGAGAATGCACGAATTGGGCGAGTTCGAAGCAGAGGCTCATCGCCAGGCGGGCGCACTGGCAGCCTCCCTTGGCTTCTCGGTGGTCGCCGTCGGCGATGATCCCGGAATCGCCGACGGGGCGGGCGAGGTGGCAGATTCGGTAGCCGATGTGGCGGCTGCAGTCGAACTCTTGCGTGCCACGATCGTTCCCGGCGACGTGGTGCTGGTCAAGGCGTCGCGAGCTGCCGGCTTGGAAACCGTGGTCACCGAACTGCACGGAGACTCAGCGTGATCGCGATGCTGGCGGCCGCAGCCGCCGCCTTCATGGTGACGATCACCCTCACGCCCCTGGCCATCCGTTTCCTGAGCGATCGGTCGATCGGCCAATTCATTCAGGACGAGGTCGACCACGACCACAAGCGGGGGACACCGACGATGGGTGGGCTGGTCATCATCGTCGGGGTTCTCGCCGGGTGGTTGTTCGGCCACTTCGATGCGCGCAGCCCCGCGGGAGCCTGGCAGCTGGGATTCCGCGAGTTCCAGGTCCCCGGGTTGCTGGTGCTGCTGGCCTTTGTAGGGATGGGCTTCATTGGATTCCTCGATGACCTTTCCAAGCTGACGAAGGCTCGCAACCTCGGTCTCAACAAGCGCTGGAAGCTTGCAGGACAGGTGGCGATCGCCTCGATGTTTGCGTGGGGATCGATCGGGTATGGCGTCGAGACCGAGTTGTCGTTCACCCGTCCACTCGGATTCGATTTGGGTGGCTTCTACGTCTTCTGGGTGTTGATCATGCTCGTGGCGACAGCAAACGCGGTGAATCTTGCCGATGGCCTCGATGGACTCGCCTCGGGATCGGCCGGCCTGGTGTTCGGGGCGATCGTCATCATCTCCTTCTGGCAATTCAGGCACCCCGAGTTCTACGCCAATATTGGGGCGCTGGAGTTGGCCGTCATGAGTGCTGCTCTCACCGGGGCAACCTTGGGCTTCCTGTGGTGGAATGCTCCACCGGCTCGAATCTTCATGGGTGACACCGGGTCGCAGGCACTCGGTGGGGCGATGGCTGCGTTGGCTCTACTCACCAATACGCACCTGCTGCTCATCGTGCTCGGCGGCCTGTACGTGATGGAGACCGTTTCGGTCATCATCCAGGTCGCCTCCTTCCGCGGTTGGGGGAAACGAGTCTTCAAGATGGCTCCGATCCATCACCACTTTGAACTCAAGGGGTGGCCCGAGACGACGGTCATCGTGAGATTCTGGATTCTGGCGGGGCTCTTCGTAGCCCTCGGGCTGGGACTCTTCTATGGAGACTTCATCACCGGAGGGGGAGTCGGATGACAGCTCTCGTCATCGGGCTGGCCGTGAGCGGTAGAGCGGCGTTCGAATCCCTGAGGAACCAGGGTGAGCGGGTGGTCGTATACGACCGGCGGCCCGAGGCCACGGAGGGAATCGACGCCGACGAGGTCTTTGCCGGCGACTGGGATCCCAGCTTTCTTCGGGGAATCGATCTCGTGGTTCCATCGCCCGGCGTGCCGGAAACATCGCAAGTCATGGCGGACGTTCTGTCGTCTGGTGTTCCGGTGTGGAGCGAATTGGAACTGGGCTATCGCGGTCTCGGCGGGGTTCCGGTTGCGGCAATCACCGGGACTAACGGCAAGACGACGGTCACAGAGTTGACTGCTGCGATGCTCGTCGAGTCGGGTGTCGACGCCGCTGCGGTCGGCAACATTGGTGATCCGATCACCGGCCGAGGCGTCGCCGACCACGATGTTCTGGTGGTTGAAGCCTCGTCCTTCCAGTTGCGCTTTATCGACAGCTTCCGACCCGTCGCCGCCGTGATCATCAACTTTGCTCCCGACCACCTCGATTGGCACCCGGACGTGGCGGCCTATGGAGCCGCCAAGAGTCGAATCTTCGAGCACATGGAAGAGGACGATCGTCTGGTCTTCGATGCAGCAGATCCCGGCGCAGCCGGGCTGGTGGCGTCGGCGCGGGCGGGGCGGGTCGGTGTGACGGGGCGCGAGCGCCAGGGCGATTCGGGTCCCGAGGGGTCGATCATGTACCTGGCCGGTGCCGCGGTGTCTCTCACTGATCTCAAGCGTACGGACTCGGTGATGCTGGTCGACCTGGCAGCCGCCGCCGAGACGGCTCGAGCCATGGGGGCGACGACCGATGGAATTGTCACGGCGGCCGTGGCCTACCAACCGGGGAGACACCGACGCGAGCTGGTGGCACAAATCGGCGGGGTGACGTTCATCGACGACTCGAAGGCTACGAACCCGCATGCTGCTCTGGCGGCGATCGGCGCGTATTCGTCGGTCGTCCTGATCGCCGGCGGCCGGGCGAAAGGACTCGACATTCGTCCGCTGGCGAGAGCGGAGTCGGTCAGAGGTCTGGTCGCCATCGGCGAGAGCGCCGATGAGCTTTTGTCGGAGCGGCGGGATGCGGTCGGTGCCGCGACCATGGGCGAGGCAGTCGACCGAGCGATCTCCCTCTCGGATCCGGGAGACGTCGTCCTGTTGGCGCCTGGTTGTGCCAGCTTTGACATGTTTGACTCTTACGGCCATCGCGGGGACATCTTCGCGGCTGCGGTTCGAGAGAAGGTGGGTGCCTGATGGCGAGCCGTGTCATGGCGATGCCGATAAACCGGACTGCGGTGCGAGAAGCACATCGTCGGGCCAGAAGCCACTCCAGGGCGATCGGATTCCTCCTGGTACCGGTCGGGTTGTTGCTGGTTGTGGGCCTCGGCTCCATTCTCTCGGCGTCGTCCGTGCTCGGGCTGCGTGAGACCGGCGACGGCCTCTTCTACTTCAAGCGGCAGATCGCCTGGCTCGGGCTGGGACTCGCCAGCTTGATCATTGCGGCAGTGATTCCGCTGCGGTGGTGGCGGAAGATGGCGTTTCCCCTCTTCGTGGCCACGGTCGGTCTGCTTCTGGCCGTCCTGTTGGTAGGCGTACGCTCGAACGGAGCACAGCGGTGGCTCCAAATTGGACCGATCACCATCCAGCCGTCCGAGATCGCCAAGCTGACCACGATTCTGTTCCTGGCGACCATCGTTTCGCGTCGAGAGAACTCCATGAACAGGATCCGGGATTTCTTCTGGCCCGTCGCCGGATCGGTCGGGGTCGTCGCCTCTCTGGTGATCCTCCAGCCCGACCTGGGCACCACTTTGCTCGTGGCGGCCGGCGCGTTTGGCGTGCTCGTCGCCAGTGCCGCCCCGTTCCCCTACATCTTCGCCAGCGCCCTTCTGGGTGGCGGCGCCGCAGTGATGGCGGCACTCGTGTCGCCCTACCGGTGGGCTCGCGTAACCGCATTCCTCGATCTTCAGTCGGATCCGCTCGGGTCTTCGTATCAGGCGGTCCAGAGTCTGGTCGCCCTTGGGACTGGTGGGCTGTGGGGCGTCGGCTTGGGAGCCAGTCGGGCGCGGTGGTCTTTCCTGCCGAATGCACACACCGATTTCGTGTTCTCGATCCTCGGGGAGGAGACCGGTCTGGCAGGATCGCTGGCCGTCGTATTCCTATTCGTGATTCTGACCGTCGCCGGAACCGTTATCGCTCACCGCGCCGCCGATCGGTTCGGGCGTCTTCTCGCGATCGGAATCACGACCTGGATCGCCACTCAGGCGATCGTCAACATTGGAGGGGTAACCGGCATTCTGCCGATCACCGGGGTCCCGCTTCCATTCGTCTCGTTCGGCGGCACTGCGCTGGTCATGTCGATGATCGGAGTCGGTGTCTTGGTGAGCATCGCCAGGCACCAGCCGAACATCGCGGTCACTGCAAGGTGACGTACGTCATTGCCGCTGCCGGGACCGGCGGTCACGTCAATCCGGCGCTGGCGGTAGCCGAAGCGCTCACGGAGCGCGGTGTTGATCGTGGCAACATTCTCTTTATCGGAGGAGAGCGCTTCGAGGCCGAGGCTGTACCCCGCGCCGGGTACCCCTTCGTCGGATTCGAATTGACGCGGTTGCGCCGGTCGCTGTCTCCGGCGAATCTCAGGATCCCGGCCGTTCTGAGGCGAACTTCATCCACCATGGCACATGAGATCCGCCGGGCCGGTGGTCGCGTGGTGCTCGGCATGTCGGGTTACGTCACCGTGCCTGCTGCAATGGCGGCGCGGCGCGCCGGCCTTCCATTTGTGTTGCACGAGCAGAATGCCCATCCGGGGATTGCCGCTCGCTTTGCGGCCAAGAGGGCGATCAAGACATTCCTCGGACTGCCCGGCAAGGCAGAGGATCTTCCCCGCTCGCAACTGGTCGGAAACCCACTGCGCAGCCAAATCGCTGCCTTCGATCGTCGTGCCCTCCGTGATGAGGCGCGGCGCAACTACGGAGTCGAAGGCTCATCGCCGGTACTCGGAGTGTTGGGCGGTTCCCAGGGCGCCCGAGTGCTGAACGAAGCCGTTGAGAGAATTGCCGAATCGACCGGCGGTATCGGGTCGATCATTCACCTGACGGGGACCGCGGCGTTCGAGGAGACGAAGCGCCGATCCGGATCGACGTCGCTACCGTGGGTTTGCCTCCCCTACGAGCCTCGGATGGAACTCTTCTACGCAGCAGCGGATCTGATCTTGTGCCGGGCCGGCGCTATGACCGTGAGCGAATTGGCGGCCACGGCTTCGCCGTCCGTGCTCGTTCCATTGGCGAGGGTCGGCCAGGCGTACAACGCGCAAGCGCTGAGCAGCGTCGGTGGTGCCGAAGTCGTGGTCGAGGGGAACGTCGGCTCGCTTCCGGCAAAGATCGATGCCCTGGTTGCCAACGATCGAGGACTGGCCGCGATGAGTCGAGCCGCGGGTTCGCATGCTCTTCCGAACGCGGCCCGGATCATTGCCGATCACCTGATCGAGGTGGCCAATGCCTGATCTGGTGCCTTACCGACGCGTCCATGTGATCGGAGCCGGAGGATCGGGAATGTCGGGCCTGGCCAAGTTGCTCGTTCAGTGTGGCCATCACGTCACGGGTTCCGATCTCAAGCCGGGCACGATGCTGGCCTCGCTCGAGCGAGCAGGTGCCGACACCTGGGTAGGGCACCGGCCCGATGTCGTGGTCAAAGCCGATCTGATCGTGGCATCGTCGGCCGTCCCGGATCGAGATCCTGAGATCGTCGCCGCTCGTGAGGCCGGTATCGAAGTCTGGGAGCGTCCCCGGCTGTTGGCGGCGATCACAGACCGCCTCGGCACGATTGGCGTGACCGGAACCCATGGCAAGACGACGGGCACCGCGATGGCGGTGACCGCGCTGCGATCACTCGGCCGAGACCCGAGCTTCATGGTCGGCGGCCGTCTAATCGACCTCAACACGAATTCCCACCTCGGCGAGGAGGAACTCTTCGTCCTGGAAGCGGATGAGGCATTCGGCACCTTTCTCTCCCTGGAAATGGACGCCCTCCTGGTAACCAATATCGAGGCAGACCATCTCGATTACTACGGCACCGTCGATCAGATGGAGGCCGCATTCGCCAAAGTGGCCGCAGGTGTGAGCGGCCCGGTTGTGGGATGTCTCGACGACGCTGGTGTGCGCAGATTGGCAGCGGTCACGGACGGCCTCGTCGGATACGGACTCGCCGAGGATGCCGGGTGGCGTATCTCGGGCCTCGAGCACCGGGATGGCGGCGTCGGTTTCGTCTTGGCCGGGGCCGCCGAGGTGGACGTTTGGATCCCCCAACCTGGGCACCACACGGCTCGCAATGCGGCCGGAGTCATCGCGCTCCTCGCAGAATCGGGTTTCGACCCGCAGGGCGTGGCAGATGGGCTCCGAAACTTCTCGGGGGTGCGACGACGTTTCGAGGTCAGGTCTAGACGGGGCGGGATAACTCTGGTGGATGACTACGCCCACCACCCGACTGAGGTAGCGGCCACCTTGGATGCAGCCAGGCTCGGTCACACCGGCCGAATCGTCGCGGTGTTCCAGCCCCACCGATTCACCAGGACCCGCGAGCACGGGACGGCGATCGGCACCGCTCTGTCGATGGCCGACCGGGTGTTTGTCACAGGCGTCTACGCCGCAGGTGAGGTTCCAATCGCCGGAGTCTCGGGGCGGTCGGTGGCCGATGCGGTTTCGGGTCCGGCCACTTCGTATGTCCCGAGGCGGGTTGACCTGGCTGCCTCGTTGGCCGCTGCGATCGAGCCGGGAGATCTCGTGCTGTTGCTGGGAGCAGGCGATATCACGCAGGTTGCCGACGAGTTGACCCGTCTGCTCCCGGAAGCCTGATGAGCGGATTGCGGCGACTGCGGGCCGCCGGGCGGCTTGGAGAAGACGTTGCCCTGGGGCCGCTGACCACCTACCGGTTCGGGGGTCCAGCGCGCTATCTGGTGACGATCGACGGCGAGCAGGATCTGCAGGACGCTTTCGAGATCGCCACCGACGAGGGACTGCCGGTGCTACCTCTGGGGCGGGGCAGCAACATCGTGGTTGCCGACGCCGGATTCCCAGGAGTGGTGCTTCGGGCGGGTCAGGGACTGAGCCATCGATCGATAGGCGAGGAAACCGTGGCCGGGGCTGCGGTACCGCTGCCACTGTTGGCGCGCGACGCGGCTCGAAAGGGTCGAGGCGGACTCGAGTTCTACACCGGGATTCCCGGCTCGGTCGGAGGAGCGATCCGGATGAATGCCGGGTGTCACGGCACCGAGACCAGCGATGTCCTCATTTCCGTCCGAGTCTTCAACCTCGAAACTTCGACCGTCGGCGATAGGACGGGTACCGATCTCCAACTGGCATACCGTCATTCGAACCTGGGCGACTCCGACTTCGTGATCGAGGCGCGATTTGCGACCGTTGAACGACCAGTCGCCGAAGCAGAAGAGACGATTCGAGATATCGCTCGCTGGCGTCGTGAACATCAACCCGGCGGGACATTCAACGCCGGGAGCGTGTTCAAGAATCCGGAGGGTGAGGCGGCCGGACAGATCATCGATCGGCTGGGCCTCAAGGGCCTCGCGTCGGGAGCGGTCAGGGTGAGCGAGCGGCACGCCAACTTCTTCGAGGCAGGAGACGGAGCGACGGCTCGAGACATGTACTCCCTGGTGGTCGAAGTGCAGCGCCGGGTGCGCGCTGAGACCGGAATCGATTTGGAGATCGAGATCCGCTTTGTTGGAGACTTCTCTTGAGCGGCGCCGCCGCCACGGGTCACCAGATCCGGAGACCGCGTCGCTGGCCGTTGGTCGTGATGATCCTGTTTGCCGTCGGAGCAGTAGCCGTTGTGCACTCACCGCTGATGGAGGTGGACACTGTGGAGGTGCTGGGAGCTACCCGCTCTGACGTTCGGCAGATCGTGGACGGCACCGGCGTAGGTCCGGGCGCCCTGCTCCTCTGGGTAAACGTAGGCGCGATCGAGGAGGCGGTGGCCGTCGACCCGTGGGTCGCCGATGTGCGAGTCGATCGGATCTGGCCCAACCGCGTCGTAGTCGAGGTCATAGAGCATCAGGCCGTGGCCTGGATCGAGGGTGTCCAGGGTTGGATGCTGGTTTCCCGGGACGGAACGGTTCTCGAGCGCGCTGAGGCGCCGGGGTCGGGGTTGTTGCTGGCCGAGCTTGCCTTCCCTGACCGTCTACCCGGTGACCGTCCGGTGGATCCCGCTTGGCACGAGATCGTGGAGATGGCCCTGGTGCTCTCCGATGACATCGGGGGCACCCTCAGATTGGAGATGCGAGGAGCCGAGATGTGGACGGCTACTTTCGGGTACGAAGTCAGATTCGGACACCCGATCGATCTGGCCGATAAGGGACGAACCCTGCGAGCGATGCTCGCGGAAGAGATCCCTGACGGGGCGATCATCGATGTGAGTTCACCGCTGCGGCCGGCCATCGTTCCGCTCGAATCTCAAGTAACGGTAGAGACTTCCTCAATCGAAGGGTGATGCTCGCCACGAGGGTCGCTATTGTTGAGCCAACGCTTCCGGGAGCCGGTTGGACGCGGGCGCCGAAGCGAAGAGATGAGGAGTTGATCGGATGATGACCTCGGGTCCCGGTCTGCAGAGCTACCTCGCCGTCATCAAAGTGGTCGGTGTAGGCGGCGGGGGTGTCAACGCTGTAAACCGGATGATCGATTCCGGCCTACGCGGCGTCGAATTCGTCGCGATCAACACCGATGCTCAAGCCCTGCTGATGTCGGACGCCGACATCAAGCTCGACATCGGGCGTGATCTCACCAGGGGCCTGGGAGCGGGCGCCGATCCCGAAGTCGGACGTGCCGCGGCCGAAGCGCATCGCGACGAGATAGAGGATGCCCTCCGGGGAGCCGACATGGTCTTCATTACGGCGGGCGAGGGCGGCGGCACCGGCACTGGGGGCGCTCCGATCGTGGCCGAGATCTCGCGCAGCCTGGGAGCTCTCACCGTCGCCGTTGTGACCCGTCCGTTCGGGTTCGAGGGGCGTCGTCGATCGGTTCAAGCGGAGCAGGGCATCCAGGCCATCCGAGCATCGGTAGACACGCTCATCGTGATCCCCAACCAGAGGCTGCTCGAGCTCTCGGATCAGAACCTGCCCATCGTCGATGCCTTCAGATTGGCCGATGACATTCTCTTGCAGGGCGTCGGCGGCATCACCGACCTCATAACCACTCCCGGGCTGATCAATGTGGACTTCGCAGACGTCAAGTCGGTCATGTGGGGCGCAGGGAATGCGGTGATGGGTATCGGCTCGGCACGTGGTGACGACCGAGCGATCCAGGCAGCGGAACGGGCTATTTCGAGCCCGATGCTGGAGATGTCGGTGCAGGGTGCTCGCGGGGTTCTTCTGTCGATCGCCGGATCGTCAGAAATGAGCCTGCACGAGGTGAACGCCGCCGCGACCACCATCGCCGACCATTGTGATCCGGATGCCAACATCATTTTTGGGGCGACGATTGATGACTCCTTGGGCGAGGAATTGCGGGTGACGGTGATCGCCGCAGGATTCGGTGGAGGCACCGACCGACCCCGTATCCAGACGCCGACGACTGACATCGGAAGTGGGCCACCGAAGCCTGACCGTCCCGAACGATCGCCTGAGGACGGCGAGCCGTCCGGAGGCGACCCGTTGGACATTGATATCCCCGACTTCCTCCGGGGATGATCCGACCCGACGGTCTCTCCGGCGTCGCCTTCGGGACGTCAACCGACGGCGACCCCCGCCTTGATGACGCTGCCCGGATCTCCACATCCGAGATACTCGAGATCGCGGCGGACTGGGCATGGGTCCGTCAGGTCCATGGCTCCGAGGTCGTCGCTCCCACCGGACCCGGGATCGGACCGGAGGCAGATGCTTTGATTACGACCGATCCCAGCCTGCCGATCGCGGTGTCCGTAGCCGACTGCCTTCCGGTGGCTCTGCTTGCCGACGGCGCGGTGGGACTGGCCCATGCGGGCTGGCGAGGTGCCGCCGCGGGTGTCGTTTCGTCGACCATCACCGCCCTGACCGACCGGGGCCATCCCCCGCACACGGTCGTGATCGGACCCGGGATCGGCCCGTGCTGTTTTGAGGTCGGCGATGAGGTGGCGGATCGTTTTCCGAACAGCCGTGCTCGCACTCGGTGGGGGACCGGGAGTGTGGATCTGCCGGCGACGGTGGCGGCCGAGGCCGCAGGTCTTGTCGTCCACTTCGTCTCGTCCTGCACCTACCACGACGAACGGTTCCACTCGTACCGTCGAGACGGCACCAGCTTGCGTCAGTTCGGAGTTGCATGGGTCACAGCGGACTGATCGAGGTCGAGAAACGGATAGCGGCGGCGGCGGCAAGCGCCGGGCGTACCGACCCGATCACGCTTGTCGTCGTAGCCAAGTACGCCTCCGACTCCCAGTTGGAGTCTGTGATCGCCGAGGGCGTCTGCGAGGTGGGAGAGAGCAGGGCGGACTCGCTGGTGAGCCGTACCTCGCGGTTCAGTGGGGTCTCGTGGCATTTCGTGGGTCGTCTCCAGGGAAACAAGGTCAGCTCCGTTCGAGATTCGGTGGACCTGCTCCACTCGATGGATCGGCTCGACCTGGCGGCCTATTGGTCCAAAGGCGAGGAGACCTCGCCGCCGGTGCTGGTGCAGGTGAATCTGGCGGCGGAGTCGCAGAAGGCAGGTGTTGCCCCCGAAGAGGTAGTGCCGATGATCGAGGCCTGTGTCGTCGCGGGCATCGAAGTTCGAGGTCTGATGACGGTGCCGCCGCGGCCGGTGACCGGCGCTGATTCAGCTCGTTGGTTCGCCGAGTTGAGAGAGCTGCGAGACCGGGTAGCGCTCGACCATCCGAACGTGCGTGAGCTCTCGATGGGCATGACCGATGATTTCCCGATCGCCGTGGCAGAGGGTGCGACAATCTTGCGGGTCGGACGGGCTATCTTTGACCCGTTCCGCCAGGAAGGTTGACCAACCTATGGGGATGTGGCAGAAGACATTGTTTTATCTGGGTCTCGTCGATGAGGACGATCCAGGGTCCTACACCGCGCCCGGCGGGTACCCGCAGGAGCCGGCCCAGGGAAGACCCGTTCAACAGCAGCCCATGCAAGGGCGACCCGACGTAGCGGTGCGTCGCAATCCACCGCGCCGGGTCGAGGCACAGCCGCGTGCCGAATCCGCCGTGCCGATCGGTGGCACCGGGGTAAAGGGCCGGCGTGTCGAGCCCCCGATGACCACCCGGGGACGAGTCCGCACCACCAGCGCCGATGGTGCCCTCGCCGAAGCGGGCGTCGTCATCCGGCCTCCCGATACTCCATTGGTTCGCACTGTCTCAGATGGTGATCTCGAGTCAGAGGTCATCGTCGCAACGTCCTACTCGGATGCCCAGCTGCTCGCCGACCACATTCGTTCGACCATCCCCGTAGTCCTCGACTTGCGGAAGGTCGAACCGGCGATGGTTCGCCGGTTGGTCGACTTTGCGAGCGGGCTCACATACGCGCTCGGTGGATCCATGCGCAAGATCGGACAGGGCGTGATCCTCGTCACGCCGCAAAATCTCAACCTGAGCCGTGACGAGCGTCGGCGGCTCAAGGAGCTCGGGTATTACCAGGCTTCGGAAGAGGGCTGACCCGACTGTGAATCTCCTATGCGCTGCGCTCCAGATCTATTGGATCGTCGTCGTCGCGAGGATCGTGATGGAGTGGATCCCCGTCTCCTACGACCATCCACTGGCACGGGTTCGGTCGGCCCTGAGATCGGCCACCGAGCCGGTGCTGGGACCGTTGCGGGCGATGCTTCCTCCGATGCGTCTCGGGGGCGTCGGCCTCGATCTGAGCCCGATCATCCTCCTGGTCGGACTCAGCCTCCTCACCGGGGTGATCTGCAACTAGGAGGGCGCGCCCAGAGATGGTATGGATTGGTCGAAGCCGTTTCCCGTTTCCAGTTCCCCGCTTCCCGAATCAAGCCCCGGTAGCTGAAAGCAGCACGACAGCTCCAGCAACACCATTCGGGAAACGGGAGACGGGCAACGGGAAACGTCGCCCTGCGAGCTCCCGCGTCGGGCCCACAGGGTGCCGCGATTTCCCAATCCGCCACGCCTCCAAGAGGGGGCGCCGATAGGTGCCACCAACACGAAACGGTTGAACCGGTCGGTGGGGCCGGCGAAATCACTCTGCCCGGCGGGTCACTGCCGGCGAGTCACCGCCAGCGAGATGGCAACCTCGTCGCCCAGCGAAGCAGGTGATCCGGAGTCGTCGCGAACGACATCGGTGGCGAGTGTCTCGGACGCCACCCAGATACCGTGGGTCTCCATTGCGCGGCGGACGTCGCGGTTGTCTGAATTCCAGTGGATTGCAATCCGATCGGTGACTTCGAGGCCTGCCTCGCGCCTGAGACCTTGCACGACCTTGACGATCTCACGAGCGATCCCCTCGACCACCAACTCGTCGGTCAGGGCGGTATCGATCGCGACACTGAACTCGGTGCCGGTGGCGACCGCGATACCTTCACGTGCTTGGCGGGTAACGATCACGTCATCCAGGGTCACAAGCTGACCGAGTACCTCGACGGACCCGCCACCGACGAGGGTGTCGATCGTGCCAAGATCGAGAGAGACGATGGCGTCGGCTGCCTCCTTCATCCTGGAGCCGAAGCGGGGGCCGAGGCTCCGGAAGTTCGGCTTGACGCCGAGGTGGGCGAGGCTCGCCTCGTCGGCGGAGGTCTGGACCGCCTTGACGTTGAGTTCCTCGGCGATCAGGTCCGCATGCGAGTTGATCGCGGCTCGCACCCGCGAGTCGTGGCTCACGATCGTCACCATTGCCAGCGGCTGCCGGGTCTTGAGGCCTTCAGCGACGCGCAGACTGCGACCCAGTGAAACTGCCGTCCGGACTGCTTCCATCTGACTCTCGTTCGTGGCGTCGATGAGTTGCTCGATAGCTTCGGGGTAGTCCTCGTGATGCACGCTGACGGGTCCGGTTGCGGTGCCGGCGCGCTGTGACACGACAAGGCCTTGGTACATGGTCTCGGTCACGAAGGGAAGCACCGGAGCCATCAGCTTGGCGAACGTCACCAGGACGTCGTAGAGCGTTGCAAACGCCGCAAGAGAGTCGGCCGGTATGTCGTCACCCTCCGATCGGGCGGCCCAGAAACGGCGGCGGGTGCGGCGGATATACCAGTTGGTGAGGTCGTCGACGAAGTCGATCAGCGGGGGGATCACGTTGTAGAGGTAGTAGCCCTCCATCTCGCGGTTGATCTGCTTTACCAGGCTCTGCAAGACCGACAGGATCCATCGATCGATCTCGGGCCGATCAGCCGGGGGAGCCGCGGCCCCCAGGTCCTCGGCGGTGAGCCCCTCGGCGGCTGCATAGGTCGTAAAGAAGGAGTACGCATTCCAATAGGGGAGCAAGACCGTGCGCACGACGTCGCGCACCCCCCGCTCGGTGAAGCGCAGCGGCTCGGCTCGCACCACTGGAGAGTTGATCAGAAACGCTCTGAGGGCGTCGGCGCCGGTGGCATCCAGGAGTTCGAACGGGTCGGGGTAGTTCTTGAGGCTCTTCGACATCTTCTTGCCGTCCTCGGCGAGGATCATCCCATTGACAACGCAGTTCTTGAACGGCGCCGAGTCGAAGATGGCCGTGGCGTGGATGACCAGCGTGTAGAACCAGCCGCGAGTCTGGTCGAGACCTTCTGCGATGTAATCGGCAGGGAATCGCGCCTCGAAGCGTTCCTTGTTCTCGAACGGGTAGTGATTCTGCCCGTACGGCATCGCTCCCGATTCGAACCAGACATCGAGTACTTCAGGCGTTCGACGCATCGTGGATCCGCACTCAGCGCAGGGAAATGTGACCTCGTCGACGATGTGCTTGTGCAGGTCGGCCACCAGCACACCCGAGTGCTCTTCCAGTTCGGCGACCGAGCCGACGCACACCCGGTGCTCGCACTCCTCGCATTCCCAAACCGGGAGACAAGAACCCCAGAAGCGATTGCGGCTGATCGCCCAGTCGCGCGCGTTCGCCAGCCAGTTTCCAAATCGACCTACTCCGACGTGTTCCGGGACCCAGTGGATGGTCTCGTTGAGTTCGACCATCCGGTCTCTGATCTGCTCCACGGCCACAAACCAGGTCGGAATCGCCTTGTAGATCAGTGGAGTGTCGGTGCGCCAGCAGAACGGATACGAGTGAACCGCTCGGCGGTTGCGAACCAGGTCTCCGGTGGCAGCCAGCAATTCGACCAGTTTGGTGTCGGCTTCTTTGACGTTGACCCCGGCTACGTCCGGAACCTCGTCGGTGAAGTTGCCGATCTCATCAACCGGGTCGACGATCACGTCGAGACCGGCGGCGTGGAAGGCATCGAAGTCGGCTTCCCCGTATGCGGGAGCCATGTGCACCAGACCGGTGCCTTCTTCGGTCGATGTCTCATCGCCGGCGATCACGACGAATGCGCCTTCATCGACCCGGTCGGCGAAGTAATCGAACACCGGCTGATAACGGGTACCGATCAATTGCTGGCCGGTCGCTCGAGCCGAGGGAGTCGGGGGATCGTCCCAATAAGAATCGACGAGGTCGGCCGCAATCCAGTACCGGCCGTCGTGCGAATCGATCGGTGCGTCGATTCGGACGTATTGGATGTCTTTTCCGACTGCGACTCCAAGATTCGATGGCACCGTCCACGGAGTCGTCGTCCAGAAGAGGAGGTAGTCGCCGGGTTCGGCCGGTCCGGAAGACGTCGTTACTTCGAGACGAACCGTGATCGAGGGGTCTTCTACATCGCGATACTGCCCGAGGTTGACCTCGTGGTTGGACAATGGGGTCGCCGCACCCCATGAGTAGGGGAGGACCTTGAACGCCTTGTAGACCAGCCCCTTGTCCCACAGCTGCTTGAAGACCCACCAGACGGATTCCATGAAGTCGAGGTCCATCGTCTTGTAGTCGTCCTCGAAGTCGACCCAGCGGCCGATCCTCCGGGTGATGGCTTCCCAGGTCTCGGTATTGCTCATCACTCTGCTGCGACAGGCCTCGTTGAAGGCGGCGACGCCGAATTCGAGGATCTCAGCCGGACCGGACAGCCCGAGAGCCTTCTGGACCTCGAGCTCGATCGGCAGACCGTGCGTGTCCCACCCGAAACGTCGTTCGACGCGGTGACCGCGCATCGTCCAGTACCGGGGAACGATGTCTTTGAGCACTCCGGCGAGGAGGTTGCCGTAGTGGGGGCTTCCGGTGGGAAACGGTGGACCGTCGTAGAACGAGAATTCGGATGATGCCGGACGCTGGGTAACGGAAGTCACAAATGCGTCGTTCTCGTCCCAGAGCTCGAGAATCCCCAATTCCTGGTCGGGGAAGGAGACCCGTGACGGAACCCTTTGGAAGGGGGCTGGGCTCTTCATGTTGGTCCTCGGTCGGCGTCGTTGCCGCCGGGACGAGCAGTTACCCGTGGTACCACCCGGCTTGTCGAGCCGTGGAGTCCGCCGGTAGGCGGGCTGGCAGGGCGCAACCGCTTCTCATACCCATCTCGGAGGGCGATTCCGGCGAGATCTACTCCGATCCGGATGGACCGTTTCGTCTCGCGGTTCGGGGATGATGTACACCTCGGGCGAATCACCGGTCTCACACCATCTACCGGCTCGCTCTGACCCGTATCCGAGGCGACGTGTTCCCGTCGTCACCGTGGCCGGAGAATGTAGCAGGCGAAGCGCCGTTCATCGTTCCAGACGTTGTTCCGTTGGAGCGGCGCTGACATGTCGGCCGGAGCCTCGTCCTGCGATCAGTCGAGCTTCCCGATTCCCGAATCCGACTCAGCGGATCCCTATCGGGCGTCGGGCATCGGGCATCGGGAGAAGTGCTATTGGAAAGAATCGGTACGGCACAACTAACTTGACGCACATGCTTCAGGATCATCCCGACGGCGTCGTCGTCACCGTTTGGGTGGTGCCGGGCGCCAGCAGAGATCAAGTGGTGGGTGAGCATGACGGAGCGCTCAAGGTGAGAACGGTCGCTCCGGCAGAGGGAGGCAAGGCCAATTCGAGGGTCGCCGAGATGGTTGCGGAGGCGGTTGGTGGCCGGTCCGGGTCGCTAGTCGCCGGTTATGCCTCTCGCCGCAAGCAAGTCCTGGTGATTGGGGTCATCGTCGCCGACGCCGCGGCCGCCCTGGTCGGGGGCGAAGAACGGCGTAAACAAAGCGGATAATCACTATCCGCGTGGTATCGTCGCTCGGCTTCACGGAGGAAACGATGGCACGGAGCCTGGCCACATCGACACTCAAGCGCTTTCGCAGCTTGCTGGAAGAAGAAAAGACACGCCTGACAGACGTTATCCGAGAGATCGAAGACGAGCAGGAAGAACTCCGCCTGAGCGAGACGTCGGCGGAGCGAAGTCCGGACCCCAACACGGCCGAAGGCGGCTCGTTGGCTTTCGAGATAGAGAAGGAATTGTCTCTCCATCAGAATGCCAAGGATCTCCTGTCACAGGCGGAGGAGGCCCTTGAGCGAATCGAAGACGGGACCTACGGAATCTGTGCCGACTGCGAATCGGCGATTCCGGTCGCTCGCCTCGAAGCTCTGCCGCACACCAAGCTGTGCGTGACATGCTCAGCAGCACGTCACTGAGGACCCGCCGCTTGGCTCTCACCGTGGCTGCGGCAGTCATCGCCGTAGACCAACTGGTGAAGTGGTGGGCGGTGGCGACTCTCCCCGGGAAGCCGGTCGTTTTGGTGGAGGGCTTCCTTCAGTTTCGATTCGTGTCCAATTCTGGTGCCGCCTTCTCGCTGCTCGATGGCTTCGGGTCGGTGATCGGTCTCATCGCCATCGCCGCGGCAGTGTTCATCTTCCTGGTGGCGGTGAAGGTGGACAGCACCGGCGAGACCGTGGCACTGGGCCTGGTTCTGGGCGGAGCGGTCGGAAACCTTGTCGACCGGGCTTTTCGAGGTGATGGCTTCCTCGATGGCGGCGTAGTGGATTTCGTCGATTTCTCGTTCTTTCCAGCGTTCAATGTGGCCGATTCCGCCATCACCGTCGGGGCGATCCTCGCTCTCTGGTTCGCTTTTCGAAGCAGATGATCTGGCCCGTTCCTGCCGAGTGGGTTGGAGACAGAGCAGACAAAGTGCTGGCCCATCTGAGTGGGCGCAGTAGAGCCGACGCCCGGCGAGCCCTGGAGGAGCAAACCGTCACCGTGGACGGTACCTCGGTGGCAGCGAGGTACCGGGTGACCGAAGGCGATGCCTTCGTGGGTGAGATACCGGATCGCAAAACCGCACTGGAGCCGGAGCGGGTGGCATTCGGAGTCGCCTTCGAGGACGAGCACCTTGTCGTGATCGAGAAGCCCTCCGGGTTGGTGACACATCCGGGAGCCGGGCGCCAGGCGGGGACCCTGGCCGGCGGGCTGCTGCACCAATGGCCTGCGATCCGTGGGGTCGGAGTCGAGAACAGGTGGGGGATAGTTCATCGACTCGACCGCGACACCAGCGGGTTGCTCGTTGTCGCCTTGACAGCCGCGGCCTATGAGGGGTTGTCCGAGGCGATCCGATTGCGCCGGGTCACGCGTGAGTACCTGTGTCTTGTCAGCGGATCGCCACCGTCGCCGACCGGCACCATCGAGGCGCCCATCATGCGCGACCCGCATCGACCGATGCGAATGCGAATCGATGCAGAGGGGCGGCCTGCCGTCACTCACTACCGGGTGGAGCGCTCGTGGGACGGCGGCGCCTTGCTGCGGGTGACGCTCGAGACCGGAAGAACCCACCAGATCAGGGTTCACATGACGTCGATCGGTTTGCCGGTAGCGGGAGACCGAACCTACGGCGACGGGAGCAAGGATCATCGGTTGTTCCTGCACGCGACTCGCCTGGCCTTCGACCATCCGGTGACCGGGCAATCAATCGACATCGAGTCACCTCTACCCGATGACTTGGCTTCCGTGTTACAGCTGGCCTCACCGGAGAGCTGAAGAAAGACCCCATCGAACGGGCCTGCGCCCCGGCTGTTATCGTCGACTCACACGCTTGTAATTCGCCTGGAGCAGGAGTGCCAGCCACCAGCTCAGATCGCAGCAGCAGGTTCGCCCACCTGCATCTTCATACCGAATACTCGATGCTCGATGGGGCGGCCCGTGTGAGCGACGTTATCGCGGCGGCAGTTGCCGACGGTCAACCTGCCGTGGGGCTCACCGATCACGGTGTTCTTTACGGGGCGGTCGAGTTCTATCAGCAGGCCACCAACGCCGGCATCACTCCTGTGATCGGCATGGAGGGTTACCTGACTCCCGGATCCCGGTTCGATCGGCCGCCACGGCGGGAGGACCTCAGGTATCACATCACTCTTCTGGCCGTTTCTCAGGTCGGGTATCAGAACCTCCTCAAGCTCTCGAGTCGTGCCTACCTGGAAGGCTTCTACTACAAGCCGCGGATGGACTTGGAGCTGCTCGAGACGTACGCGGAAGGAATCATCGCGACGACGGGATGCCTCGGCGGTCACGTTCCCCAGCTTCTGGCACCGGATGCATCGGACGAAGAGGGCAATACCAGCGGTGCGCGCGACTTCGATGCTGCCGTCGAGGCGGCGGCCATGTACCAGGACATCTTCGGCAAGGAGAACTTCTTCGTCGAGGTGATGGACCACGGGGTCGAAGCACAGCGTCGGGTGCTCCCCGACTTGCTGGCGATCTCGCGCCAAATCGGCGCTCCGCTCCTGGCCACCAATGATTGCCACTACACGAACTCGACTGAAGCCGAAGCCCACGACGCCCTGCTCTGCATCCAGACCGGATCACAGATGGGGGACGAGAAGCGATTCAAATTCCAAGGCTCGGGGTACTACGTCAAGTCGGCTCGGGAAATGCGAGCGTTGTTCCCAAGTGATGAGTTCCCGGAGGCGTGCGACAACACGCTTCTGATCGCCGAACGCGCCGACGTGTCCATGGTATTCGGCAATATCCTGCTGCCCCACTTCCCAGTTCCGGATGGAGAGACCGAGGCATCCTTCCTCCGGAACCTGGTACTCGAGGGAGCGCGTTTTCGATACGGAGATTCTCTCTCAGAGGAGGTAACGGAGCGGGTCGAGTACGAACTCGACGTCATCGAGAAGATGGGGTTTCCTGCGTACTTCCTCATCGTTTGGGATCTGATTCGGTATGCCCGTGAACGCTCGATCCGGGTCGGTCCCGCCCGCGGATCTGCGGGCGGCTCGATCGTGTCCTATTGCCTGCGAATCACCGACATCGATCCCCTGGCATACGGCCTGATATTCGAGCGCTTCCTCAACCTCGGGCGTCGCGAGATGCCCGACATAGACATGGACTTCGACGAGCGATACCGGGCAGACGTCATTCGTTACGCCGCAGAGCGATATGGGTCGGATCACGTGGCTCAGATCATCACCTTCTCGACTATCAAGGGACGTCAGGCGATTCGGGACAGCGCCAGGGTGCTCGGTCTTCCATACGGGCTCGGTGACAAGATTGCCAAAGCGATGCCACCTCCGATCCTGGGTCGGGAAGCGACCCTCGAGCAGACCCTGGTTCCAGCGGGGTCTGACGCCGACGATGTCGATCGCGACCACCACACGGCAGGCGCCGGCCTACGGGAAATGTATGCATCCGACCCCGAAGCGGCCCGGGTGATTGACACCGCGCGAGGTCTCGAAGGCCTGCGTCGACAGGACTCGATCCATGCAGCGGCCGTGGTGATCTCTCCGCAGCCACTGATGGAGATCGTCCCGATCCAGCAGAAAGGAGAGGACAACGAGATCGTCACCCAGTTCGAGATGCACGCGATCGAACAGCTCGGCCTGCTCAAGATGGACTTCCTCGGTCTGCGCAACCTGTCGACCATCGAGCGGACGCTCGACCTGGTAGAGGCGGCCGACTTAGCCCGTCCCGACATCGACTCGGTTCCGCTCGACGATCCCGAGGTATACGCAATGCTCTCCCGTGGCGAGTCCATGGGTGTCTTCCAGATGGAAGGTTCGGGCATGCGGGCACTGATGCGGAACCTGCGACCCGACCGGTTCGACGATCTGATCGCTCTCATCTCGCTCTATCGGCCGGGGCCGCTGGGTGCGGGAACCCACAACATGTACGCCGATCGCAAGAACGGCTTGGCGCCGATCGAGTTCCCGCATGAAGACCTCGAACCGGTGCTGTCGGGCACGTACGGGATCATGGTCTATCAGGAGCAGGTCCTGCAGGCGGCACAGGTGATGGCGGGCTTCTCCATGGTCGATGCCGATCTCTTGCGCAAGGCGATGGGCAAGAAGATTCCCTCCGTCATGGCGGAACAGTCGGATCTGTTCGTAGAGGGCTGCGTTCGGAAGGGACACCCGCGGGATTTGGGCAAGGAGATCTTCGACCTGATCTCGCACTTTGCCGGGTACGGATTCAACAAGGCTCATGCCACCGGATACGCCCTGGTGGCCTATCAGACAGCCTGGCTGAAGGTGCACCACCCCGCTGAATACATGGCTGCTCTACTCACGTCGTCGAAGAGCAACAAGGATCGAACCGCCGTCTACCTGAACGAGTGCCGGACCATGGGAGTGAAAGTCCTGGTTCCGGACGTGAGTTCGTCGGAGTCGGACTTCGTGGCGAGAGACGGCACCGTGCCCTTCGGCCTGTCGGCCATCCGAAATGTCGGTGAGGGCGTGGTGGAACTGATCACTCAGGAGCGCAAGCAGAACGGTCCGTACCTCTCTTTCCAGGACTTCTTGGATCGGGTCGATTTGGCGGCGCTGAACAAGAGAACCGTGGAGTCGCTCATCAAGGCCGGGGCGTTTGATGCCACCGGTTCCCCCCGCAAGGGGTTGATGGCGGTGTTCGAGCAGATGCTCGATGCTGTTGTGTCTCGTCGCCGGGCTGAGGATATGGGGCAATACTCACTTTTCGGCACAGACGAGCCCTCCGTGCAATCGGGCGCGGTCGAGATTCCCGAGATGGAGTGGGATCAACGCACCAAGCTCGCTTTCGAGAAGGAGATGCTCGGCCTCTACGTGTCTGATCATCCATTGCTCAGCGTCGGTGCAACTCTTCGCTCGTTGGTGACGACGGCGATTCCCGGCCTGTACGACCAGGCCGACAAGGCCTCGGTGACGGTCGGGGGCCTGGTCGGTGGAGTGTCGCGCCGCTACACCCGCAAGGGAGACATGATGCTCTTCTTCCAGCTCGAGGACCTGGAAGGATCGGTTGAGGTGGTGGCTTTCCCCCGGATCGTGCAGGAGACCGGGCCGCTCGTACGCGACGACGCGGTGTTGGTCGTCTCGGGTCGGGTCGATCAACGTGGCGACGATGTAAAGCTCATTGCCTCGCGGATCACCGAGCCCGACCTCAGCCCCGAGAAGATCGTGCGACTGCGAGTTCCGGCAGTTCGAATGTCGCAGGTCCTGGTGTCGGAGCTCAAGGACATTCTCGCCAATCATCCCGGCAACACGCCCGTCTATGTGCACCTGAGCGGCGATGGAGACGACACCGTGGTCCGACTCGGCGTCGAGCACACGGTCGAGTCTCGCTCCGCTCTTTACGCCGAGCTTCGGGAGCTGCTCGGGGCTGGATCCGTTCTCAGCTGAAAGCCGTTGGAGCGTGAGAACTCGCTTCCCGGTTCGGGCTCGGGCGCGGGAGAGGTCAGCGGTCACTGCGCTACGGCCGACGCCCCCGTTGCCGGTGACGATGATCAAGCGAGGGTCGGGTTGCAACGGCGCGCCGCGTTGCAGCCAGGAGCCCCGCCCGGCCTACTCTGGCCTCGATTCGGCACTAGGAGCACCCAATGGCAGAGTTCGACGTCGGCGCCTTTCTCGAGCGGTTTGCCGGACGAGCCGAGGCGGTGAAGGAGCGAGGTATCCCTCCGCTCGAAGGCGATGCCCGTCGGACGTTCATGGCGTCGGCCCAGCAGGACTTCACCGACTACTCCCTCGTGGCGGAGGCGTCTTGGGAACTGGAGGACGGGGCGCTGGTACTGCGGATCCCACTCGCTCCAAGCGAGTCGTAACCAGTAACCAGTAGGAGGGTGCGCTGGGTGGTCTTCTGCCTGCAAGCTTTCAGTCAGTCGGGTCGGCGACTCCGGCGGCGGCGCGTCTGGCGGCGGCCCGACGCTCTGATTCGAGTCGCCCGAGCCCGTAGGTCTTGTGATCCACGTATTGCATGGCGTCGGCGATCAGGTGGTGGCCAGCTTCCTCACCTATCAGACGGTGCATCTCCTGACAGACCCGCCGATAACCGGTATGGCCGCCCTCGACCGTGCGGAGCTCGAGAAGATGGAAGGCTTCTCTGGCGTTCATCTGCATGAAGAATCTGATGCGGAAGGCAAGCGGTACGGCGTACTGAGCGACCCTGTGTCCGACGGAGTCGGCCAAAGACCGATGGTGGTCGGCGGCACGCTCCATGGCCGCGTCCCAAGCATCGGCCACGCCAACATCGTTGATGCCGTCGGGAGTCACATACCCGTGGTTTGTCCCCAGCGTCTGCCACTCGAGCGTCATCATTCTGTGCCGTTGCAGGTCGCGGAAGATTCCGTAGTCGCAGAGTATGTCGAACCGGTAGCCGGACCTCTCCATGGCACGACCGGGGCGGTGACGGCGGTTCGTCCTATCTCCGATGTACGCCGCGAACAACCGTTGGCGCTCGTCGGTCGCGAGACTGCGCACATGCTCCAGGAGCACGTCATCGGGAGCATCGGTTACCGAGTAGAGCGCTGCTGCCGCGATCTTGAGCTCGGCATCGGGGTCGTACTCGACCAGCGTCACCTCAGGCCGTGGCTCTGCGGGGAAGTCGAGCGATGATGCGAGATCTTCCATGGTGGCGCTCGTCTCGGCGAGGTACTTGCTCCACTCGCCTCCACGATCGGGGATGTCGACCCGGCGCAAGAACGCCGGGATGAGCTTGCGGAGTTCGACCAGCATGAGATCGGCGTAGTCGCGGACTTCGGCGAGGCGACTGGCTCTCATCCGCAGCAGAAGCATCTCATAGGACTGTCCGGTGGCGTAGATGCCGACATTCGAGATGGTGGCCGCGGGGAGCAGGCCCCGCAGGTCGTCGCAGACCTTGGCTCGAATGGTCGAGCGGTATATGAAGTCGGTGTCTCCAGATTGCTGGGGATGGAGGGTTTCGTAATACCGGGTCAGTTGCTCGGTGAGGGCGCCGTACGATTCGAACAGAGCGTCCAATTCCGTTCGATATGAGGCGCCGCGCCCGGCGGCTGTGACCTCGGGAGGCGTGTGGTACCGGTAGCGGTTGCCAAGAAGCTTGTCATAGAACATGTAACGGGTGCTCTGTTCGAGGTAGGCGGCGATGCGCCCCCACTCCAGCACCTTCGTGAGCACGTTCGAGGCCTGCTCGCATGCCAAGTGGACACCGCCGAGCTGGGCCACCGAGTCGTCTCCATACTGGGTGAAGACTCGCTGGAACAGCTCTTCAGCGCGCTCCAGGCGCACTCCGGAATCTTCGCCGTCTATCTGTCCGGCGATTGCTTCGATTCCTATCTCGGGAGAGTTGTAGAACTCGTCGATGAAGAGGCGGCGCAAGGATTGTGGGGACCGGCTGTACCGGGCGAACAGTGCGCCCTTGACGACCTCTGGAAGATTGGTCAGGCCGAATACCGGACCACTGGTGTTGGTGAAGAACCGATCGAGGGTGCTGATCTCCGAGTCGGTAAAAGACTCGCGGTGGTATTCCGATGCCATGGTTGTGTTGTCGGAATCGCCGCTCATCGTGATCTCACACTGATGTAGTTTGCTGTTCCGGCAAGGTATCACCAGATCCATGCCGTGTGCAACTGGCAACCTCTGCGTACCCTGGAGCCCATCATGACTGCAGTTCGAATTGTGATCGGGCTTGTGATTGCATCGATCGTTGTGGTCGCGCTCGTGCCGATGGTGGCTTTGGTCGATCTCGCCGGTGGCGGCGATGGTTTCGGCCTCTGCCCTGAGGGCATCGGATCCTGCGAAACGTCCTATTTCGAAGGGCCCGAACTGCTGGCGATCCTTACGATCCTGCTGTTTCTTCTGCTGATGATCCTGCGGACCGCGTTCCACGTCCGCCGGTTGGTCGAGGCGAGACAACTCGAAGGTGCCTTGGATCCCGCAGAGGGGGGTCGGGAGCGATTCGAGCGTCGCTGACGAGCGCAAGCTTTGGGCCCGGGCAGCCTCATGCGATGGCCCGAGACCGCGACCTGCCGTTCCTGGAGCGGTTACGCCTGGATCGAAAGACCGGCGAACTCGTTCAGGAGATGTCTCCGCTGACAATCTGAGCAGGTTGTACTCGGCAGTCTGAGGCCCGCTGCTGCGGCGCCTCAGGATCTGGAGAACGCCCCAAAGGCCGAACCGCCCGTGGCCACCAACACGGCGACCGTCAGCACCCAGGCCCCGGGTCCAAGGTTGGCCCCGGGTGTGTCTCTGACCGCCACCATCGCATCGGCGACTTTGACCAGTGTGAACACGAGGGAGGTTCCGCTGAGGGCGACGGCGGCGACTGCAGGAGCCGGCTCTAGACCGAGATCCCAACGGCCGGTGAGGGCCACCAGAACGACGATCGTCAGTGGCAGAAGCGCCGGCCAAGCGTCCGCGCTCAGCCCGTTTACCGAGCCGATGAACCGGAAGGACGCAAACGGGAGCAACATCGAGATGGCGGCAAACCCCAATCCAGCCAGGACGATCGGTCGGAAGGGGTGCATGGTTCAGTCGTCGTTGTCTTCGGCTTCGTCGGAATCGACCATCGACATCAGGTGGTCGTCGAGCGCGGCATCGGCCCGCTCGGCTGTGTCGAGCGACGGATCGTCTGTAACCGGATCCGGAGCGGCCTCCCGGGCGACCGCACCGGTGTCGGGGAAGACGATCGCGGGCTGCGAGGAAGGGGCTGGTGTTGCCGGGGTGGCGGTCTTCTCCGGCTCGGGGACAACCGGGAGCAGTCGAGTCGGTGCTGCGTCCTCTTTGTCCGGGTCTTCGGTCTTGCGCTCCTGCTGCGGCTTGGCCTCTTGTTCGGTCGAGGATTTGGCGCGGGTTCGGAAGGTGGATGTGCGGCCGGGCGTGCCCCCAGCCGGGAGGCCGCGCAGATTGCGGTACAGACCGATCCCGATCCCGGTGAGCACGACGATGCATCCGATAACCATGAGGCGAGCACCGAAACCGACTGACCCGTCGAGGGTGTCGGCAAGGATGCTTGCATCGAGCATCTTCACCAGCGCATACGGCAGTGCGGCGAGCCCCAGGGCGAGTGAGATCCAGGCTGCCAGCGGGTGCAAGGGACGGGTGTGGTCCGGGATCAGCGTCACCGCGAAGATCGGGAGCAGCAGAATGACAACCGGGAAGGCGTCGGCGTCGAGGGCCGAGCGGTCGCCGGTAGTCGAAATGACGAAGGTCATGCTCATCGACGCCATCGCAAGGAGCACGCCGACATCGATCACGATTCGTGACGCATGGAAGGCGAGCGTCGTTTGTACGGGTCGTTCCGGTTGCACTGGGTCTCCGGTTCAGAGCGAGGCGGAGAGTAGCCGGGGACCGTTCAGTCTCGGGACACCGCTCAGTCGAGAACCGAAACCATCCCGTCATCCAAAGAGGTGACGATGACCACCGACTCGACTCGCCAGCCATGAGCCTCGAGTCGGGCTCTGCCCTCCATGAAAGACTTCTCGACGACGAACCCGAGGCCGACCAGCTCGGATTCCGCTTCGAGGACGATTTCTCCCAGGGCCTCCGCCGTCCTCCCGCGGGAAAGAAAGTCGTCCACCACGAGGACACGACAGCCCGGCGGCAGTACCTTGCGAGCCACCTCGACGCTGTATTCGACGCCCTTCGTAGGAGATGAGACGGCCCTGACGTAGGCAGGACGGACCACGTCGTCCCGCGGGTATTTCTTGGCGTACACGAAAGGGATGCCCAGAACGGCTGCGGTTGTCATAGCCGGAGGGATCCCGCTCGCTTCTGCGGTCAGCACCAGCTCCGGGGTGGCCTCGGCGAAAGCCGCTGCCAACGTCTCACCGATGGCGGTCAGCAGAGAGGGCTCGACACGGTGGTTGAGGAAGTCGTCGACCTTGAGCAGTGAGCCCTCCACCCTTCCCCGCTCCAGCAGGGCGGCGCGCAGCTGAACTGCACCGGTGGAAGAGCTGTCGATCACCCCGTCGAGCGTAGCGTCAGGGGGTGCGCCCTTGGGCGCACCCCCTGACGGTTTACCATCGCCGACCGTGTCACCCGATGTCGCAGCTCGCCGCCACGCCCGGACGATTCTCGGACGGCTGAAGAAGCGGTATCCGACCATCAGGACGGCGCTGGAATACGACAGTGCCTGGCAACTCCTGGTGGTCACGGTGATGAGTGCCCAAACCACGGACGAGAATGTCAACAGGGTGGCTCCTGAGCTCTTCAGAAGGTGGCCCGAGCCTGAGGACCTGGCGGCGGCTGATCCCGAGGCAGTGGAGACCACGATCTTCAGCACCGGGTTCTACAGGCAGAAGGCCAAGTCGATAATCGCTCTCAGCGAGGACCTGATAGAGAGATACGAAGGAGAAGTCCCGCGTCTCTTGGAAGAGCTGGTGACCCTCAGAGGCGTCGGCCGCAAGACGGCCAGCGTCGTGTTGGCCGAGGCCTGGGGCCTTCCCGCCATCGCAGTGGATACCCACGTAAAGCGGGTCGCGTTCCGGCTCTCGCTCACAGACCAGGAGGCTCCCGACAAGGTTGAAACCGACCTGCGCGATCTCTACCCGGAAACCGAATGGGCCGGCATCTCGATGCGGTTTATCCAGTTCGGGCGTGACGTCTGCGATGCGCGCAAGCCGCGGTGCTGGACTTGCCCGATGGTCGATCGGTGTCGATACCCGGACAAGACGCCTCCGCCCGGTGGCTCCAGCGGCCACACCCGACGCGTCGAGGGTTAGATGAGAGAGGCCCTTCGGCTCCGGTCGCGCCACGACCGTGCAGTGGCCGCACTCGCGATTCCGGCACTTGGATCACTGGTGGCCGATCCCTTGCTCAGTTTGATCGATACCGCCTTTGTGGGGCGTCTCGGATCCGACTCGCTGGCCGGCCTGGGCATCGCGGCCGCACTCTTCGGTGTGGCGTTCTTTGTGTTCAACTTCCTGGAGTACGGAACCACCACCGAAGTTGCACGCTCGGTCGGAGCGGGGAATAGGGCTGCAGCAGGTCGGGCGACCATCACGGCGGGCGCACTGGCGGTCTTGGCAGGCATGGCGGTGGCCGCTCTGTTGCTGTTCCTGGCCGGGCCGGCAGTGGGCGCCCTCGGGGCAGCGGGTCTCGTCAAGGCCGAAGCGGTGACATACGTCATGATCAGAGCACTGGCTGCCCCAGCAGTGCTGGTGGTGCGTGCCGCACATGGCGCATACCGGGGCCATCAGGACACTCGCACGCCATTCATGGTGGCGCTGGGCATCAGCGGCCTAAATCTGGTGCTGGACCCACTGTTGATCTTCGGCGCCGGCATGGGTGTTGCCGGCGCAGCCTGGGCGACGGTGATTGCTCAATGGTTGGGGGCGATCGTGTTCGTTGGACTGCTGCGGAAAGGGAAGGCTGCCTACGGGCTCGATGGAGCGAAGCCGGTCGTGGCTGAAGTCCGTGCCTTTCTACGAATCGGGCGGGATCTGGCGATTAGGACCGGATCGCTGTTGGCTGCATTCACTGCGGCGACCGCCGTGGCGGCCAGGGTCTCCGACGATGCGGTGGCTGCACATCAGATCCTGTCTCAGCTGTTCATCTTCCTGGCGCTCACCGTGGATGCCCTGGCCATCGCGGCACAGGCCCTGGTGGGCAAGTACCGCGGGTCCGGAGATGGAGCAGCCGTCCTCGAGATATCAGATCGGCTGCTGGTGCTCGGCGGCGGTGTAGGGCTGATGCTGGCTGGAGGCCTGTGGCTCCTGGCCCCGGTGATCGGTTCGTGGTTCACCGGGGACGCCGGTGTGCTTCTTGAATTCGACCAAGCCTTCTGGTTGGTGGTGATGATTCAGCCTCTGGCTGCGCTGGTGTTTGTGTGGGATGGAGTCTTCATCGGGGCCGGCGACTTCACCTTCCTCGCCGGGGCCATGGCAGCTTCAGCTCTGGTGTCGGGCACGGTGCTGGTTCTGGTGATTCCGTTCGGATGGGGCTTGGTAGGCGTGTGGTGGGGCATCGTCGTTCTGCTGTCGGCCCGGTTGGTCACCCTGGCATGGCGCCGGGTGGCAGCTCGGTCTCCTCTGCGTTTGGCGTGAGGTGAAGGCCCTTCGTCTCGGGCAGTAGCCGGATCAGCAACGAAGCCACCAACAACAGGCCTCCCAGGGTCGCGATCGTCGTCGGGACTCCCCAGGCCTCCACCACGAATCGGCCAGCGGCGAATCCGACGAGTCCGCCGAAGATGCTGGCGTTGACGATCCACGCGGCTGCAGTGGATCGGATCGCGGTCGGAAACAATTCGGATCGATGTGAGCCGAACGCGGGCCCGAAGGCGAATGCTCCTAGGGTCGAGACGAAGATTCCCAGGCCCATCAGCCAACCGGCCTCTAAGAAGTAGAAGGCGACCCCGCCGGCCACCCCGACGAAGATGCTTACGGCCTCGGTGGGTTTGCGGCCCGCAATGTCCGATAGCCGCCCGCCTGCAAGAACGCCGATGGCGACACCCGGGGCGCTGGACAGCGCCAGCAGGAGCGACGCCGTCGCCGCCGACCAACCGAGATCGCTCTCGAGCCGGACCAGGGCAAGGTTGGCGGCTGGAGCCGTGAAGGCTGAGATCGAGAATGCCAGCCCGGCCATCGGCCAGAATCGCCGCCCATGGGGTGCTCGCAGCACCGCACCGATGCTGGGCCTGACGGTGCGCTGGACGTAGGCTCTCGACTCCCCGATCCTCATCGCAAGGAACGGCGCGGCCAACAGAGGGAGGGCGCTCAGGGCGAAGATCAGCCTCCAGTTGTCGGCTCCGGTTGCCGCGATGGGACGCAGCAGAAGTCCCAGGCCCGTGCCCATCGAGCCGAACATCGCATAGATACCGATCGAATAGGAGCGAATCTCCGGCTTGATCTCCTCCGCCAGCACCACGATTGCCAGCGACCCCAAAGCGATCGTCCCGATTCTCGCCAAGCTCTGGAGTCCGATGAATGCAACCGGATCCACGAACAGTGCTGTGGCGAGATTCCCCAGTGGGAGCAGGATGAAGGCGATCAGTAGTGGTCGTCTTCGCCCCCGGTGGTCGCCGTACCAAGAAAGGGCCAACGCCAGCAGGGAGACGGCGCGCACCGTCGCCAGAACATCGAACACGCGCGCATCGCTCCACCCGAAGGCATCCTGGGCGAACGGCAGCGCATGAGTGATGGCCGCACCGCTCCAGCCCTGGGTGAGCGCGATGATGGCGAAGAGACCGAGGATGACCAACTCGCGGCGCGAGATCGGTTCCGGCGGGCTGAGGGTTCTT
>JAZGIX010000174.1:0-4958 GCA_036482315.1 Acidimicrobiia bacterium
ATTCCCCGATTGGCGGACACTCCTCAGAGAACCGCGTGCTGCATATCCTGGGGCTATGGATGATCGGAGCCGTCTGCCGCTGTTGCTGGCGGTCACCTCGAATCTCATGGATCACGGTCCGTTCGAGTCCGCAGCCTCTCGCGCCGGCTACCGCTTCGAGGGGGTTGGACCGGCGGCGGTCGCTGAGGTGGAGCCGTTGGTCGCGTTCGTCGATCTCGAGGCGACAGGAGCCGATGATGCGATTGTCGATCTGGCGGGACGGGGAGTGCGAGTGATCGCGTACGGACCGCATGTGGACGACGTCGCTCTCGTGCGAGCCCGATCTCTCGGAGCCCTTGTTGCCGAACCTCGGAGCCGGGTTCTCAGGGATCCCGCGGCGTACCTACCTCCGCTGGTCTAACGGTTCCGCGACTGGCGGCCGCCAGGATGCCGATGAGCACGAGTGTCACCCCGAACCATTGATTGACCGACATTCGTTCATCGAAGATCATGCCTGCCCACACAATGGTCGCCGCCGGTTGGAGCAGAAGCATGACGGACGTCTCGAGGGCGGGGAGGCGGGGTAGTGCAGTCGCGATCAGTAGCCAGCCTCCGGTGTGAACCAGCAGAGCGAGTGCGATCAGCCAGCCGTGGGACGGCCACTCCGGGGTCAACGAGAACCCGGGGTCGAGCCACCCACCGACGGCAAACGCTGCCGTGATCCCGATGGTCACATCGAGGAGCGGACCGGCAGTCGGGATGCCCTCGGCATTCGCCCTCCGGAACAGCAGCAAGAACACTGCATAGAAGAGGCCGGCACCGACGGCCAGGGCTGCTCCCAGTGCAGGGTTGTCCCCGAAGGCGTCGTCCGATCCGACTCCGCCGATCAATGCGACGCCGGCGAGCACGAGCGGTACGACGACGAATGCTGTGCCGGTCGGTCGCTCCCTGAAGATCACCCAGGCTGCCGCCCCCACCCACAGCACCTGCGTGTTGGCGACCACAGTCGACAAGCCGGCTCCGACCAGTCCGATCGACGTGTGCCACAACGCCACGTCGGCTGCGAGGAAGACCCCGGAGGACAGGGCCATGAGCCGGAGCCGGGCGGATCGTTCATCACCGGCGACCCGATTGAGGAGCAACAGGAGGGGGAGTGCGTAGACCGCTCTGAACATGCCCGCCGTGGCCGGAGCCACGTCGGCGAGGCGTACGAAGATCGCCGAAAACGAGATGGCGATGATGCCGACGAGAGCAATGATGCGGGTCACGGTCGCCGAACGTTAGGGGTCCGTCGCGAGTCGGAATCCATTTGCCGGTGCTCGATCGGTAGCGGCGAGCGTTTGAGTCTGGTTCTGCTTCCGATGCGCCGTTGCCGAGGGTTTGCCATACTTGGCATGACTACTATTAGTAGTGGAGTTGGACGCTAAGGGTGCTATGAACGATCGGATCCGGTCGACTGCTTATCAGCGGTTTCTGACCCTCGTGACTGCGATGACGCTCCTCGGCGCTCTGGGCGGCGGCTTGGTCCTGGTGCTGCGCGCCGGTAGCGCCCCGGATGCGCCAATCGTGTCGGCGGCGCCCCGACCCTGATCCAAGGCCTGCGACCCGATACTCTTTGTCTTCCCATACTTCAGGAGCTGCTTTGGACTTCTCTCTTTCCGCCGAGCACGAAGCCTTTCGCCGCGTCGTGCGCGAGTTTGCGGAAGCGGAGATCGCACCCAACTCCGAGGAGTGGGACAGAACTCATGAGTTCCCGACCGCAACAGTTCTTACGATGGGCGAGCTTGGATTGTTCGGCCTGATCTTTCCGGAGGAGTTCGGCGGAGCCGATGCCGATTTTCTCACGCTGTGCATTGCCATCGAGGAGATCGCCAGGGTCGATGGGTCGCTCGCCATCACGCTTGAAGCGGGGGTGGGTCTGGGAGCGAATCCGATCTTCCAGTACGGGACCGCCGATCAAAAGGACCGCTGGCTGCCGGATCTTGTTGCCGGACGGCGGCTGGCCGGGTTCGGTCTGACCGAGCCGGATGCGGGGAGCGATGCCGGTGCGACCGCCACCCGAGCGGAACTGGACGGTGACGAGTGGGTCATCAACGGGGCAAAAGCGTTCATAACCAACTCCGGTACTGAAATCACCTCGTTGGTCTCGATCACCGCCCGTACCGGTCCCGAGGAGATCAGCACGATCATCGTGCCGGCCGGGTCAGAAGGGTTCGTCGTCGAACCCGGCTATCGGAAGATGGGATGGCGTGCTTCCGACACTCATGGACTGCTTTTCGAGGATTGCCGGGTTCCGGCCGAGAATCTGCTGGGCGATCGCGGTCGGGGGTTCCACCAGTTCCTCGAGATACTCGACGATGGTCGAATCGCTCTGGCGGCCATGTCGGTCGGCGTGGCTCAGGGTTGCCTCGATTACAGCCTCGACTACGCCAAGGAACGCCGCCAGTTCGGCCGTCCGATCGGCGCCAATCAGGCGATTGCCTTCAAGATCGCTGATATGCAGGTGGCCGTCGACGCCGCCCGCCTTCTCACGTATCGGGCGGCGTGGTTGAAGGATCAGGGGCGGGAATTCCGCCAGGCCGCAGCCACGGCGAAGCTCTTTGCATCTGAAGCAGCCGTCGATGCCACTCGACAGGCAACCCAGATCTTCGGCGGGTACGGGTTCATGGACATGTCGCCGGTGTCGCGGTTCTATCGCGACGCCAAGGTGCTCGAAATCGGCGAGGGCACGAGCGAGATCCAGCGGATGGTTATTGCTCGCGCGCTGGGGTTGTAGAGAGAATCACTCCCCCCTCGAGGGGGAGTCAATCGGCGCAGCCGATTGGAGGGGGGGCCCTCCGTCTCCAAGGCCTTGTCACGCGCTTCTGAGAACCAACGACGGCCTCTACGCTCTCACGATTCGATAGATCGTTCCGTTGGAGTTGACGACAAGCATTTCACCGCTGCCGTCGATCCCGAAGGATGCAACCTGTCCGGCACCGGCCAGCATGGTCGTCCAATCTCGCTCATCGGTGGCCTGACCGTCCACGTACTTGAACGATCGGATCATGCCGTTGCACCAGTCGGCGTAGAAGTAGTGCCCGACCAGCTCGGGTAGCGCGGTGCCGCGGTAGACATAGCCACCGGTGACCGAGCAACCGGCCTCGTGGGTGTAGGCGATTGTCGGTGCCTCCCACCCGGTCATGTCACAGCCGTCGGAGGGCTGGTAGCAGTCGACTCCCTCGAAGTTGGGCCAGCCGAAGTCGAGGCCGGCGGTATCGATGGAGGCGACGTTGATCTCTTCCCAATTCGCCTGGCCCACATCCCCGATATACACCAGCCTGGTTTCGTGATCGATCGAATAACGCCACGGGTTGCGTAGCCCGTAGGCCCAGATCTCGTCCCGGCCGTCATCGGTCCCGGGGAAGGGGTTTGTCGCCGGAATGGCGTATGGATCGCCGCTATCGATGTCGAGTCGCAGCAGATTGCCCTGCAGGCTCGAGAGATTCTGGCTCGAGTCATCGCCCAGTCCTCCATCTCCGAGCGCGACCCACAGAAATCCGTCGGGTCCGAACTGGAGCATGCCGGCGCGATGTCGGATGCCCTCCTGGTCCACTTCGAACAGGATCGATTCGGTGGCTCGCTCTGCGACCCCCGCTCCGATCCCGGAGGTGGTGAATTCGCTCAGTCGAGAGTCCAACTCCACATCGGTGTAGTAGAGGAACATTCGACCATTGGACGCGTAGTCGGGATGGAAGGCCAGACCGAGCAGACCGTTCTCGATGCCACCGGAGCCCACTCGGTCCGTCAGGTCGAGGAAGGGCTCCGAGCGCAACCCGGCGCTGTCGATCACGACCATGCGTCCCTGTCTCTCGAGCACGAAGATGCGATCGTCACCCGGGATGCTGCCGGCATACACCGGGAAGGGGATTCCGGTCGCCACCTGGTCCAGTCTGATCTGGAGGGCGTCGATGTTGCCGCCGGTGGGGGTGGCCCCATTCGTTGCCGCGGTCGTCACCGTGGTCGAACTCGCATCGGGATCGGCGATAGTGGTGTCACTGCTGAGGGTGGTGGTGGCGGCCTGAGTCGTCGAGGTTGCAGCTCCGGCGACCGTTTGTGGAGCGAAGGGGTTCTCCACCAGAACCAGGAAGCTCACCAGTCCGGCGAGCGCGACGACGATGACCAGCATCAGGGGGAGGTTGGGTCCACGCAGTAAAGACCCGCTGTCACCGCCTGCATCGGGCCGGTAGGCCTTGCCCTCCCAGGGGTCCTTAATGCTCATTGAGGTCCTCAGTCTGCCATGTGGATCGACGTCACGAATCCAGCCGGAGAGAAACTAGTGGTCGCCCTGCCCCCTCGGCGCTGGAAAGGTGATTCGTCGGCACCCATCCGTTGCCGGTGATTCGCTGCAGCGTCGCTCGAATGCCCCGTCTTCGTTCCTCGGTCGGCTCGGGACCCACTGCTACCGTCGGCGGACCGTGACATTTCTTCCGGGTCGATTCGATGTGCGGCGTTTCTGGCTCTCCACGCTGACCGTTGGATTGTTGGTCGGCGGCCTGTTTGTCGTCACCGGTCAACCCCACGCCGACGCCGACGTGATCGGGGATTGCCTGGCCGGCGAGTACTTCGACGGTGTAGACACCTGCCTGCCCTGCCCGGCGGGTGAGTACCAGCCTCTTGCCGCGCAAGCGTCTTGCAGTCCGGCCGACCCGGGCCATTTCGCGTCCGGAACCGGTAACACCGCGCAGACGGCTTGCTCACCGGGCACCTTCCAGGGAGGCTCCGGTGCGACCGGGTGTAACGGCGCTGGCCCCGGTCACTTTGCGGCTGGATTCGGCAACGCAGCCCAGACGGCGTGCGCCCCCGGAACCTACGAGCCGTCATCGGGTTCGGCGGGGTGTCGGGACTCCGGCCGTGGTTACTTTGTTGTCGGGGCCGGGAGCACCGCTCGACGGGGCTGCGGTCCGGGGCTATACCAGCCGAGCGCCCGTTCGGCCTTC
>JAZGIX010000175.1:0-3492 GCA_036482315.1 Acidimicrobiia bacterium
TATCAAGGATGGTGAACAGGACGACGCCAACGGCGACGCCGAATATCAGACCTACCCCGGCGGGTATGGGCTTCCGGCCCTCACGGATCTTGTCTTCCGACATGCAGCAAGTCTACGGATGCTGCGATGCGGATAGAGGTCGGCTCCTGGGATCCGTGGTCTATCCAAGGGGGGTGTACTTAAGAGTCCTTACCCCACTGCTCGTAAATGTCACCAGAGGAAAAGCCCCGCGAATTGGTTGTTATCGGATGCTCTACAGCGGATAGTTTCTAGTTGTCGGCAGGGACGACTGGGACTCAAGTCGAAGGCCCCGTGACGAAATCGGGCGACTGAAGAGCGAGCGAGAACCTCTTCCAAACAGGACCTTGTGAAGTGAGAGTGAGGTGCCCACCTTGTAGCCGAACGGCCCTGGTTTAGCTGTGGAGATGGTGGATAGGCTCGGGATCTCCGGATGAGGCCAATGAGAAGTCTGAGGAATTTCCTGTTTCACAACCTGGCACCTGGGGGTGTAATCGGCGTGATGATTGCGATCGCCGCCGTCGGGATGGTCCCCCCTCCAGTTTCTCCCGCTGACACGGACGCCGCCGAGTTCTCGGCCCAGCGTGCCTTCTCACACGTCGAAGCGATCGCCACCAAGCCTCGCCCGATCGGTTCACCGGAGTCAGTCGCGGCTCGCGAGTATCTCGTTGCCGAGCTAACGCAGATGGGGGTGGCTCCTTCTCTCCCTTCCCTCACAGTTCCGGACTACTACCGGGTGCGAGGCGAGGTGTCGATAGTCGACATCGTGTCGCTGATCGAGGGTACGGACTCAACGGGAACCATTGTGCTGATGGCCCACTACGACACTGTTCCCGCCACTCCGGGAGCCAACGACGACGCTACTGCGGTCGCTGCGGTCATTGAGACTGGGCGCGCCCTCCTGGCTGGTCCACTGCTGCGGAACGATGTGATCCTGCTCATCACCGATGGCGAGGAACCTGCACCTCGTTTCGGGTCGACGGCGTTCGTCGAGCACGATCCACTGTTCGCCTCCGTGCGCCTCGTCATCAATCTTGAGGCCATCGGAGACAGTGGCATATCTGAGTTGATTGAGGTGGCTGGCGATGAGGGCACGTTGATCTCCCAATACGCGGCAGCAGTGAGTCGACCCGCCGCCTCGTCGGTCTTCGATGACATCGTCGAACTGATTGGCGGCTCAAACACCGACATCGCTCCATTCCGCGACCGAGGAGTCGCCGCCTTCGATTTCGCTTACCTCCGCGGCTCGCCGATCTATCACACTTCCGCCGACGACATCGATTCGGTGCACCTCGGGAGTCTCCAGCATCATGGGACCCACTTACTCGGTCTCGCTCAACGATTCGGCAACATCGACCTGGACCTCATCGGCGAGGACTCCCAAGAGGTCTTCTTCACTCTCGCTGGAAGAGTTGTCGTTCACTACCCGGCTGGGATAGGGATCGCTCTCGCTGCACTCGCTGGACTGCTGCTGTCAGTGTCGGTCTGGATCGAGTCCAGACGAGGGCGGCTCTCGATCGTGGGGCTTGTCGGCGGGGCCGGACTTCTTCTCCTCGTGGCACTCGGCGCCGGGATACTCGTGGCGATCATCTGGCGCGTCCTGATCGAGTTGCTCTGGAATATGAGTGGACCCCTAGGTATTGCAGCAGTCGCGTGGATGGTCGGGATGGCAGTGATCGCCATCGGATCGACCGTGCCGTTCCACCGCAGATTCATCAGACGTCTCGGAAGCACCGAGATCGCGTGGGCAGCGGTGGCGTTGTGGTGGGTCCTGGCGATGGTCCTCAGCGTGTTGATGTCGGGCACCGGATACCTATTCGTGTGGCCGGTCCTAGCGGCTGTTGTTGTCGACGCGTTCCAACCGAGATGGAGGTGGGCGGCGCTTGCCGTCGTAGCTGCACCCGCCTTGGTCCTGACGGTTCCCGTCATCGACGCCCTCTTCCAGATGAGCCTCCCCCGGCCGGGCAACCTTGACTCCCAGATCCCCGAAGTTGTGCTCTTCGTCGGCTTTATCATCTCGCTCCTGGTCGCCCTTCTCGCCCCGCACGTACGGAGAGGAAGACGAACTCCCGCGGAGTGAGCCGCACCAGCCCGGTTTGGTTCAGCCTGCCGGTAACGCTCTTACGAAATGTCACCAGAGGCGGATATCGCTGGCCTCCGATAACCAGACTTACGCGTGGTGTCGAAAGACATCACCCCACTATCCCCCACTGCTCGTAAATGTCACCGGAGGCGAGGGAACCCAGATCGGCTGCTGAACGGGACCGGCCTCAGGACAAGGCCTTGAAAGCTGTGTACTTGATGCTGGCCACCTTGCCGTCTGCGGCTGCGACATCTTCTTCTGCGGGAGCAGGGGTGAACTCGTCGCCCGGACAACCCGCCATGGCCCTAAGTCCATCTGGGTCGAGGGTGTGGCGCGTGAGGACCTCGAGTTTGGTGAACCCGGCTTCTTCGACGATATGGAAGTAGTCGTCCTCTTCGATTGCTCCTCCGAGGCACCCAGCCCAAGTAGCACGAAAGCGTTCGCGGATCTGAGGAGGGATGCTCGCCGTCAGAACGATGTCCGAGATGGCAATCCTCCCGCCGGGCCGCAATATGCGGTACGCCTCCCGGTAGACGGCCTCCTTGTCAGCGCACAGGTTGATGACACAGTTCGATATCACCACGTCGGCAGAGGCATCCGGAAGCTCGAGCTGCTCCATATCGCCGACCACCAGGTCGACTTGGTCGGAAACTCCGGCTTCACGGACGGTCTGGGCCGCGCCCTCGATCATCTCGGGCGTCAGGTCGACTCCGATCACTCGTCCACTCGAACCCACGTAGCCGGCAGCCAAAACAATGTCGATACCGCCACCGCAGCCCAGGTCCACGACCACCTCACCGGGTTGAAGCTGGGCAAAGCCGGTGGGGTTCCCGCAACCGCGCGAGAACCGCAACGCGATCTCCGGCACGCTGTCGAGCTCATCGGAGGTATAGAGGCCCTCTCCCATCGCGAAGCCCGGACCGGGCTCCCCGGTGCTGGGTCAACAGGCTTCTTTGTTGCCACCTGCCTGAGCGAACTTGCCGTAGCGACCCTTGACGGTCGTCTTGACTGCAGTCATCATCGTCTCCTCGGCGAAGGTTCAAGAACAGCCTTATCGTTGAAGCATATCGATTCCCAGGCAAGGGATTTCGACTGTGTCTCAACACCAACTCACCGTTCGCGCACGAGCCGGATACATCACCGCCCCATCCCCCAGCGTGACGGAATGTCACTTGGAGAATCTTCCAGGTCGTGGACGTCGTGTAATGGTTGTTGTCGGAGGTGTTCCGGCAACCCCAAGGTGTAGGGTTCGGCTGTCAGGGGAGGGGGGAAGGGAAGACCCTCTGTGAGAAGACTCGCCCTCGGCGTGGCGCTGATGGTCTTCGTCGCAGCCTGCAGCGACTCCGCTTCAACAACTACGACCGCGCCCACCTCCACCACTGCGGCACCGC
>JAZGIX010000176.1:0-7124 GCA_036482315.1 Acidimicrobiia bacterium
ATTGTCGATCACGGTCCAACCGGACTGCGGGTCATCGAAGGCCTCGGCCACCAGAATCCCATCGCTGGTGGTGCCGCCCGCCTCGAACAGCATCAATCGGAGAGCAAAGAGATTTGCTTCCTCCCCGTCGACCGCCGCCTGAAGATCTTCCGCACCGGCCCCGAGGAGTCGGTTCATGGCGTCGATCTGGCGCCGGTTGCCGGCCTCCACCCCGGCCAAGAACTCCTCGGCGGCGGCAGTCTCTGCTGCGACGATGTTGTCGAGGGCGGCCAAGAGGTCCTGCATGGTCTGATGGAGAGCGATTGCGTCGGTTCCCGCCGCTTCGAGCGACCTTGCCGCAACCGCAGTCTGGCTGTCGGCGTCGTCGGCGGATCCCCGCAGCGCATCGGTCTGGGAGAGGAGTGCCACCAGTTGCACCTCGATGGCTATCTGCTCTTCTCCCGCATCGTCGAGCTGGGATTGTGTCGTCTGGATTTCGGATTCCAGGCCGGCAACGCGAGAAGAGTCGGCGGCGGCGTCTGCCAAGAACAAGTCGGCATCGGAGTCCGCCGAGCCGGCCTGAATGAGGGTCACGGCGCCGACGATCAGCAGCACCAGCGAGACGGCGAGGACGCCGGCAGTAAGCCACAACTGCCGATACCACATGGGAGGTTGATCGGGGAGGGCGGAGTTCGTCGCGGGTGAGTCGTTCTCGTCGACTGTAGGCACAGCACCGTCCTCCCCGAGGTAGCCGCTCTGTGGGAAAGGATGGTTCAGCAAACGCAACCCAGGTAGGGCCATTTGCCCTCAAGTGGAGGGGAACCGTTACCGGAGACACAAGAGCTTTGTGCGCTCCCGAACTTGCCGAAGGTCCGGCCGGAAATGGTCAGTTCGTGTCGAGAAGCTTCTTTTTGGCCTTTGTGTACTCGGCAGCCGTCAGCGCTCCCGACTCGCGCAGCGTGGCGAGCTTCTCCAGCTCATCGGCAAGTGACCCGGTCGGGGGAGTCGCTTCCGAGACGGTCGCTGGAGCCGCTTTGGTCTGCGTTGGGGTGTGGCCGGCGGGTGAGTACTTGCCGCCGGGTTGGCTGTTGACCAGGCCGCGTTTACTGAGGTCCGTGATTGCCGAGCTGACGGCGATCTTCGACAGGCCGGTGGTCTGGGCCAGGACGGCGTAGTTGGCGTTGCCCAGGCCTTTGAGGGCGGCAAGCACCACATCGGCGTCACTGCCGCCGCTGGAGGCGGCAGGCTTTGGCTTCTCACTCGACGCTGGTGACGCCTTTGGTTTGGCGGCCTTCGATCCAGTTGACTCTTTGGCGGCCGGTGTCGCCGTGTTGCCATTGGCGGCCGAGTATTTGCCGCCGGACTCACTGTTGACCAGGCCGCCTTTGCGGAGTTCGGTGATGGCTGCGCTGACGGCGATCTTCGACAGGCCGGTGGCTTTAGCCAGGGCGGCGTAGTTGCTGGCTCCCAGGTCCCTGAGGGCGCCGAGCACGGTGACGGTGTCATCGTCGCCGCTGGTGGCGGCAGTTTCGGCCGAGGGCGTTGGCTTCGTATCGCTCGACTCTGGTGGTGGTGGCGGAGGCGGCGGTGGTGGCTCCTCGGTCTCGGCAACCTTCGAACCGGTCGACTCCTTGGCAGCCGGGGTCGTCTTGTTGCTTTCAGCGGCTGAGTATTTGCCGCCGGACTCACTGTTGACCAGGCCACTCTTGCGGAGTTCGGTGATGGCTGCGCTGACCGCGATCTTGGACAGGCCGGTGGCTTTGGCCAACGCCGCGTAGTTGCTGGCTCCCAGGTCCTTGAGGGCGGCGATTACCGCCTCGGCATCATTGCTGGAGGTGCTTGGCTTGTCGTCACTCATCGGTGGTGGTGCCTCGGTCTCGCTGGCGTACGAACCAGGCCGACTGTTTGGGATTGCTTCAGCGAGCATCCTATCGACGGTGCACCGAGGATCTCGGGCCGGCGCCCGGTGACGTCGGATCGCCGGCCTCTCACCAGCCGAGCCCGGCACCCGTTCGGTGACCTGCTCCGGGTAGCCGGATCTGCGATATCCACGCCGATGGCCCGCTACCGTCGAAAGCGCGATGGTGGGTGGGACTGTGCCGATGAACACACCTGTGAGAAGCGATACGCCTGCGCCCCGACGCCCGAGCAAGCAAGCCGACCTCCGGTTCTATGCAGAGTTGAAGGACTTCCTGACGGCGCACCGGCGGTCGGGGAGGGTCAGTCGTACCTTCGACGTGGCGGGAAGCGTCAAGGACATGATCGAGGCTTGCGGCGTGCCCCACACAGAGGTGGATCTGATCCTGGCCAATGGTGAGTCGGTCGACTTCTCGTACCGGGTGGGCGACGGAGACCTGATCAGCGTGTACCCAGTGTTCGAGGCCTTCGACATCTCTTCTCTGGTGCGGGTCCGACCGCAGGCGCTTCGTCGGACCTGCTTCGTCCTCGATGGACATCTCGGCCGGGTGGCGAGATACCTGCGGCTGGTGGGGTTCGACACCGCCTACAGCAACGCCTGGTCCGACCACGAACTGGTATCGATCTCCACCGGCCAGCATCGCATCCTGCTGACCCGAGACGTCGGCCTCCTGAAACACGGCGCCGTCACCCACGGCTACTTCGTCCGGGCGATCGATCCACTCCGGCAGCTGACCGAGATCGTGGGCCGCTTCCACCTGGCCGACTGCCTGGTTCCATTCACCAGGTGCATGGAATGCAACGGGCTGCTCCAGCCGGCGGAGAAGGCGGAGATCGCCCACCGGCTGCCACCCCGGACGCGGGACCACTTCGACGAGTACCGGATCTGCGCATCGTGTGAGCGGATCTACTGGAAGGGATCCCACCACCGCAGACTCACCGAGATCGTCGACCAGGCACGGCGGGCCGAAGGCGCCGAGTGACGGCGCGCGGGCGCGTAGAATCGGTGCCATGGCGACGGTCCGTCCCGCCGCCGTGGCGGGAACCTTCTATCCGGCAGACCCGGCTGTCTTGCGCCGAACGGTCGAGGCCCTTCTCGACGAGGCCTCGCCCATCGAGGTGGACATCGTGCCCCGGCTCCTCGTCGTCCCCCATGCCGGCTATGTGTACTCCGGCTCGGTGGCGGCGAGCGCCTACCGGCTGATCCGCGGCGCCGGTGGTTCCTTCCGCCGGGCGGTGCTGATCGGCCCGGCGCACTTCATGCCACCCTCGTTGCTGGCAACTCCCGCGGCCGATGCTCTGGCGACGCCGCTGGGCGAGGTGCCGGTGGACCTCGAGCTGACGGCAGCGGCGCACCTGAGTCCGGTCGTCGCCCCCGACCCCATCGCCCACGGCGAAGAGCACAGCCTGGAGGTGCAGCTCCCCTTCCTCCAGGTCTGCATCGACGACTTCGCCGCCCTGGCGCTGGTCACCGGCGAAGTCGAGTCCGCGGCGGCCGCCGACGTCCTGGGCGAAGCCATCTCGCGGGACGACACCATCGGCATCGTCTCGTCGGACCTGTCGCACTACCTCGACTACGAGGTCGCCCGCCGCCGCGACACCCGCACCGCAGCCGCCATCACCGACCTCCGCCTGGCCGATATTGCCCGCGGGGACGCCTGCGGGAGGACGGCAGTCCGGGCGGCGCTGATCGTCGCTCGGCGCAATGGTTGGGACTGCCGGCTGCTCGATCTGCGCAACTCGGGTGACACTGCGGGCTCGCCTACCCGGGTGGTGGGTTACGGGGCGTTCGCCATCGGCCCCGGCGTGTAGTGCCCCGGCCAGCAACGTCTGCCTCGCCCTGAACATCGCCAACGTCACTGGCCAGGGCACTAGCCACTCATCTGCACCGGGAGTCGGTGCCCATCCCAGGATCCCGGCCCGGACTCGAACACGCCCGGGCAGGGCGTGCCACACGAAGCGCACCGGCCGGCGTCGTCCAGACCCCAGTGCCCGAGGCGGTATCGGCTCCGCTCGATCAGCGTCGTCCCGCAGCCGGGGCAGTAGGTGCACTCCCCGCCAGGATCGAAGACGTTGCCCGTGTAGACGTGGCGCAGGCCGTTGCCGAGCCCGATGGTTCGCGCCCGGCGGAGCGTCTCCAGCGGCGTCGGCGGGCGATCCAACATCTTGAAGTCGGGGTGGAAGGCCGTGAAGTGGAGCGGGACGTCCGGCCCGAGTCTCTCCACCATCCACGTCGTCAGTAGCCCGATCTCGGCTGAGGAGTCATTGAGGCCCGGTATCAGCAGCGTCGTCACCTCGAGCCAGACATCGGTTTCGTGATGCACGTATTCGAGTGTCTCGAGAACGGGGGCGAGGTGGCCGATGCAGGCCCGGCGGTAGAAGTCCTCCGTGAAGCCCTTCAGGTCGATGTTGACCGCGTCCATGTGGGCGTAGAACTCGGCGCGCGGCTCCGGCATCACGTACCCGGCGGTCACCGCCACGGTCATCGTCCCGGCGGCCCGGCAGGCGGCGGCTACGTCGATGGCGTACTCGTGAAAGACCACCGGGTCGTTGTAGGTGAACGCCACGCTGCGGCATCCCAGGTCGAGCGCTTTCCGGGAGATCGTTTCGGGCGAGGCCTGGTCGGCCAGGATGTCGTACTCGCGGGCCTTGGAGATGTCCCAGTTCTGGCAGAAGCGGCAGGCCAGGTTGCAGCCGGCGGTGCCGAACGAGAGCACCGGGGTGCCGGGGAGGAAGTGGTTGAGGGGCTTCTTCTCGATGGGGTCGATGCAGAAGCCGCTGGAGCGTCCGTAGGTGGTGAGCACGATTTGATCGTCCTGGCGGGCGCGCACGAAGCACAGGCCCCGCCGGCCTTCACGCAGCTTGCAGAAACGGGGGCACAGGTCGCACTGGACTCGACCGTCGTCGAGAGCATGCCAGAACTTGGTGGGCACGATCGACTCGGGGGGCGCCAGCGGAGCCGCCGAGCCGCTCATCGCCGATCGAATCGCCACAGCCCGGCGTCGCGGGCCGCGACGAAGGCCGCCGTTAACTCATCCCCCCGGGTTGGGCGATCGATGTCCGCATAGCGCGGGCTCTGCCGCACCCGATGGTCGGGCCGGTACTGGCCCATGATGTTGACGTAGGTGTCGGATGACAGTTCGTCGTGGAGCCAGCCAAAGACGGCAGACGACTCGTCGATCAGACCGGGCATTACCAGGTGCCGGACCAGCACGCCGCGTCGGGCCAGCCCATCGACCCCGAACCGCAGCACCCCCACCTGGTGGTGCATCTCGGTCAAGGCTGCCCGCGCCGCCGCCGGGTAGTCGGCAGCCCGGAGGAGCCGGCGGGCCGTCTCGGTCTTCCAGACCTTGAAGTCGGGCATATATATGTCGATCAGCCCGTCCATCAGGCGGAGAGAAGAGACGGCGTCATAGGCCGACGTGTTGTAGACGATGGGGATCTCCAGGCCGCCGGGCACCGCCACCGCGATGGCCTCCACCAGCTGCGGTGCGACGTGTTCGGGCGTAACGAAGTTGATGTTGTGGCATCCGGCCTCCTGGAGCTGCAGCATCAACCCGGCGATGCCGGCGGCGGGTGTCTCCCGTCCCGATCCCATCGAGGAGATGTCCCAGTTCTGGCAGAACACGCACTTGAGGTTGCAGTAGGAGAAGAAGATCGTTCCCGAGCCGCGCTGGCCGCGCAGGCAATCCTCCTCACCGAAGTGGGCAAAGGCGCTGGCGACATGGGCATGGCGCCCGATGTGGCAGATCGCCCGCTCGTCGTTCATCCGGTCGACTCCACAGTCCCGGGGACAGGCCCGGCAGTCGGCCAACTCCCGGCGGGCGGCGTCGACCTTGCCGGAGAGCTGCCCTTCTCTCCAGGTGCGCTTGTAGGCGGGCTCGAAGTCCTCTACCAGGAACTGCTCATCGAGTCCCGAAGCGAACGTTTTCATCTCGCGGACAAGGTACTCCCCGGACCGCCGATATGGCAGTAGTGCTGGCTCGGTCCCGGTGGCCGGGTGGAGAGACCTCGTGGTCCTCCCAAGCGAGCGCCGCGGAGTAGACCTACCACGGCGAGCCAACCATGATGGTCGGGGAGGGACTGACATGCCGACCAGGCACAGCGACCGACTGCTTGTTTGGGGCGAAGCAGGTATCGACGCCAACGCCATTGCTCAGGCGCAACGGGCCTCCGAGTTGCCGTTCATCGAGGGGCACGTCGCTCTGATGCCCGACGCCCACTTCGGCCTCGGGGCCACGGTCGGCTCGGTCATCCCGACTCGGGGGGCCATCATCCCCGCTGCGGTCGGAGTCGACATCGGCTGCGGGATGATTGCGGTCGAGACCTCGTTCAGCGCGGCGGACCTTCCCGATTCGCTCGACCGCCTGCTGTCGCTCATCGAGCGGTCGGTGCCGGCGGGGGTCGGGCGGGGCCATCGTCGCCGGCACGGGCGACTACCCGGTGACACCTGGAGCCTGCTCAACCCCAACCCCTCGGTCGACGACGAACCGAAACTGGGGACCAAGGCCCGCCAGCAGTTCGGCTCGCTCGGCGCCGGCAACCACTTCGTGGAGGTCTGCCTCGACCCGCAGGACACGGTCTGGGTGGTGCTCCACTCCGGGAGCCGCGGTGTCGGCAACCGGCTGGCCATGAACCACATCGGCCGCGCCAAAGGGCTGATGCGGGAGCGGTTCATCTCGCTCGAAGACCCTGACCTGGCCTACTTCGTCGAGGGCGAGACGGCGTTCCAGTCGTATATCGACGACCTCCTGTGGGCCCAGGACTATGCCCGGGGAAACCGCGAGGCGATGATGGACGCGGTCCTCGCCGACCTGGCATCAGTTGTAGCCGCCCCACTGCACGAGGTGCGGCGAGTCAACTGCCACCACAACTACACGGCGCGGGAGCATCACCACGGCAAGGACCTCTGGGTCACCCGCAAGGGAGCCATCCGGGCGCGGCAGGGCGACTGGGGCGTCGTTCCCGGCTCGATGGGGACCAACACCTTCATCGTCAGGGGCCTGGGCAACCCTGCCTCGTATGACTCGGCGGCGCACGGCGCCGGCCGGACGATGTCGCGGACCCAGGCGAAGAAGACGCTGACGGTCGAGTCGCTGGCCGATGCCATGGGCGGCAAGGCCTGGCTGGCCGACAAGGCTCGTGCTCTGCTCGACGAACACCCCGACTCGTACAAGGACATCGAGCGGGTCATGGCCGACCAGGCGGACCTGGTCGAGATCGAGGTC
>JAZGIX010000177.1:0-6205 GCA_036482315.1 Acidimicrobiia bacterium
ACCGACGAGCAGTAGGGCTTGGTGAATGGTCATTGAACGCGCCAATCAGGGAAGCGAAGCATCGGCCCCGACGATAACCACGAGGTCGGCGCCCGCCGGTGTTCGACCAACGGTCGACTGGCCGTATCCGAGCCGGGCCACCAGTTCCGTCGCGGCGGAGAGCGCGGCGGGTCGGGCGATGACCAGTGTGATCTGGTAGTCGCTGCGGGCCGAGTTGACCGTGGATACGACTTCGTAGCCCAGGTTTCCGAGGGTCTCAACCATCGCTGCCGCAGCACCGGGAAGGCCGTTCCCGTTCTCCACTTCGACCCGAATCGAAGATGCCGGCGCCACGAGGGGGTCACCCGCGAGGAAGGCGTTGATGACTTCGTTGGCGTCGGGTTGACGCTCGACCACGTAGGAGACCCCGCCCTCAGTGGTGATGTCGACCGGAAGCGTGACCGAATCGAAGTCGTCCGAGTCGATCGACCTCAGTTCCCAAGCAAGCTGAATGATGTCGTCGGGGTCGAGGGTGTTGTCGATGATCACGAAACGTCCGAGCGCATCCAAGAGTTCGCCATAGCCGGCGATGGTGCTCGGCCGATCGATCTGGGTCACCATCGCCAGCAACAGGTCCTGTTGCCGAGCAGTCCGGCCGATGTCGTTGGCATCGATCGCGACCCATTCTCCGCCCCTCAACTCCTGGTAACTACGAGATCGTGCAAGCGCGAGCGCAGTTTCGCCATCCAGGAGGCGAGTCCCGGCCGACACATCGAAGCCGGACTTGAGATCCCGCGCCGGGAACGGAAACGTCATTCGGATTCCACCGGCGGCATCGACAATGCCGGCAAATCCGGCGAAGTCGACCTGGATGTAGTGGTGAATCGGAATGCCGGTCTCTCTCTGCACCGTCTCGATGATCCCGGCTGCGCCGCCGAGCGCAAAGGTCGCATTGAGTTTCCGCGCCGATCCTTCCCACAGGACCTTGAGATCACGCGGGAGGCTGAGTATCTGAAGACGACCCTCGCCCGGGAGGACCTGAAGCAAGATGGCGACATCGGCACGTTCGCCTTCGAAGTCCCCAAAGTCCGTAGACAGCCCGCCGACGTTTGCTCGACTGTCGCTACCGATCAGCAGGAAGGTTCGCGGTTCAGAGAGCCTTGGTTCCTCTGCCAAGTCGAGTGTGGCGGCCTGAATGGTCGACACCGAAGACGCCACCTGGCGCGCCACCAGCCAGACCACTCCAAGCGCCCCGAAGACTCCGATATTGGCTGCAATCAAGAACCCGATCAGCACGCGACGTGCTCTCGTCCTCGTGCGGTCGGACGGAGCACTCGATGGGGGTGGAGGTGGAGGCGGTGATATACCGCGGCGTCGTGAAGTCATGAATACCGAAAGGCGGTGCGACGATACTGCAAGTGGGTGCTTGCGCCACCTAACTCGCTATTGCCTCGCCAAAACACTGGTCGAGAAAACCGATGATCCGGCTGAGCGCATCGGCGGACACCTCGGCGCCGAATCCCTCAGCGCTCTCGTCGAGGAAGCCCGATCCGACTCCCGGATACAGGATCCACTCGCCGCGGCCCAATGATTGCTGCAGGTCCCGAACCTTATCGGCCGGCGCCAGCTCGTCGTCTGCGCCTTGGAGCACCAGAAGCGCTCCGCCAAATGCTGAGAGCAGTTCTGCCTCGAGTGCAGCACCCACCAGCACCAGGCAACCCACCTCGGATTCCGCGGCCACGATCGATGCCGGAACACATCCGGCACCGATTCCAAGCACTGCAATCCGGGATTCTGCGGCCCACCCGGTCCCGGGGATTCGGACACTCTCCACACCATCCGCCAGATCGGACACGGCCCACTCGTACCCATCCCCGTCCGACATAGAGCCCCGGTTGAGATCGGGCACGATCGCCGAGTAACCGTATCGAGCGATGTGGCGCGCGATCACCTTGACCCCGGGCGTCACTCCGCTCTGATCATGGGCAATAATGACGGCCGGGTGTTCGCCCCCGACATCCGGGCGGGCGATGTAGGCGGTTCGGTTGGGCGGTACCGGAAGAGCCGCCGTGCCGAAAATCATCGGAACCCGCCCCTCACCCTTCAGTACAGCCACACGACCTCCGATTCGATGCTCCTCCAGCGTACCGACCGATCAGACAGGGCGGACCTCGCGCACCTCGCCGGCATACAGTGCGACTTCGCCGTCTTCGGAATCGATCAGCAGCTCGCCGTCACTTCCGATGCCAATTGCAACACCGGATCCCGCCGGCTCCCACTCGATCGACCTTCCGATGGTTGTGCAGCGAGCCAGGTATTCGGCTCGACCCCACGCGATCGGGCCCGCCTCGATTCTCTGCAGAAAGGCCTCGGCCCATCGCTCGGCCACTCGATGTGAATGCTCCTCCCCCGGATCGGACGCGTGGACCGCTCCCATCCCCGCCGGAGGTGATGCCCAGAAGATGTTCAACCCCAGACCCACGACCACGAGGCCCTCACTCGCCTCCGTGAGAATTCCACCCATCTTCAGATCGTCCGACACTATGTCGTTGGGCCACTTGAGGCGTACGGACTCAGGGAGGAAATCGGTCAGCGCCAACCCGGCTACGAGGGGGATTCTTGGCATCGCTTGCGTCGACCACGCCGGTTCGAATGCCAGCGATGCCGCCATCGCTCGGTCGGCCTCGAACCACTCGGCGCCGCTCCTCCCTCGACCCGCGTCCTGGCCCGTTGCGCTGACCAGGAGGGGATCACCGCGGTAGTGAAGGCGAGCTTCGTCCTGGGTGGAGCCGACGCGTCCAACACGCTCGACCGTCAGGGGTGTAGCCATCCGAGCCTCTCCGAGGTCTGAGAAGTGAGCCGGGACTCTACCCTTCACGCCTTCATGAGCACCGAAAAACGAATAGACGAACTCCGCCAGCTGCGCGAACAGCACGAGCACGCAGGGAGCCAGCGCGCCGTCGACAAGCAGCACGAGGCCGGCAAGCTGACCGCTCGCGAGCGAGTGGACGCGCTCGTAGACAAGGGGTCCTTCGTCGAACTCGACATGTTCGTCAAACACGATGCTCGCGGTTTCGGAATCGAAGATCGCCGTCCTCCCGGCGATGCCGTCATCACCGGCTGGGGAACGATCGACGGCAGAACCGTGTTCGTGTTTGCCGAGGACTTCACGGTGTTCGGCGGGTCCCTCGGGGAGGCAGTCTCGGAAAAGATCTGCAAGGTCATGGACCTTGCCATGGATACCGGTGCGCCGCTGATCGGACTCAAGGATTCCGGTGGCGCCCGAATCCAGGAAGGCGTTTTTGCGCTGGACGGTTACGGCAAGATCTTTCAGCGCAACGTGAGAGCCTCTGGAGTCATCCCCCAGATCTCACTGATCATGGGTCCGTGCGCCGGAGGCGCGGTCTACTCACCCGCCATGACCGACTTTATCTACCAGGTGGAAGGGACATCTCATCTCTTCATCACCGGACCCGACGTGATCAAGGCGGTCACCGGAGAAGAAGTCTCCTTCGACACCCTCGGCGGTGCCCGCTCGCATAGCCGTGTTTCGGGAGTCACCCATTTCGTCAGCAGTGACGGCCGGCACGCCCTCGAGGAGATCAGGTACCTCCTCGCCTTCCTGCCGCAGAACAACATGGAGGCGCCACCGTTCTTTACCCCGACCGACCGGGCCGATCGGATGGAGGAGGGACTGACGACGATCATCCCCGACTCCCCCAACCAGCCATACGACATGGTCGAACTCATTGAACTGGTCGTCGATGATGGCGAGTTCTACGAGGTCCACCAGCACTTCGCGGAGAACATCGTCACCGGGTTCGCCAGACTCGACGGCTACAGCGTCGGCATCGTCGGCAACAACCCCTCATCTCTTGCAGGAACACTCGACATCGACGCCTCGGTAAAGGCTGCTCGATTCGTCCGATTCTGCGACGCGTTCAACATCCCGCTCGTCACCTTCGTGGACGTGCCGGGCTTCCTACCCGGTGTGGATCAGGAGCACGGCGGCATCATCCGCCACGGAGCCAAACTCCTGTATTCGTACTGCGAGGCGACGGTGCCGCGCATCACGGTCATCACCCGCAAGGCGTACGGCGGGGCCTACGTCGTCATGAACTCGCGCGGGGTCGGAGCCGACATCGCATTCGCGTGGCCCACGGCCGAGATAGCCGTCATGGGTTCCCAGGGAGCGGTGAACATCATCCACCGGCGTGCCATATCGGATGCCGACAACGCCGACCAACTTCGTTCCGACTTGATATCCGACTACGAACAACAGTTCTCCAACCCCTACGTGGCTGCCGAGCGCGGGCTTGTCGACGAAGTGATCGAACCTCGCGAAACGCGCCAGCGGCTCATCCAGGCGCTCGAGATGCTGCGGACCAAGCGGACGACGCTTCCAGCCAAGAAGCACGGAAACATCCCGCTTTAGGATGCCAACGATGCACTCAGTCCTCGTCGCCAATCGTGGCGAAATCGCCGTGCGAGTAATTCGGGGTGTGCGCGAGATGGGGATGCGGGCCATTGCGGTCTACTCCGAACTCGATCGCGACGCCCTCCACGTGAACCAAGCAGATGAGGCGTGGATTATCGGAGCCGCCCCCGCCGCCGAGTCGTACCTCAACATGGATGCGATCCTTCGCGTAGCGGTCGAGGCCAAAGCGGATGCCGTCCATCCCGGATACGGATTCTTGGCCGAAAACGCCGAATTCGCCCGGAGGGTGACAGAAGCCGGCCTCATCTGGGTCGGCCCCGGACCGGAAGCAATCACCTCCATGGGCGACAAGATCGCTTCTCGCGCCGTCGCCGAGGCGGCCGGTGTCCGAGGCGTCCCCGGGACTCTCGAGGCTCTGAGCGATGTCGCCTCAGTGCAGGAGGCGGCGGCTGAATTTGGTTACCCGATCGCCATCAAGGCCGCGCACGGCGGCGGAGGCAAGGGACTTCGCGTCGTCCATTCTGATTCCGAGGTGGACGAGGCTTTCGAGGCAGCCCGCCGTGAAGCCGACGCCTACTTCGCCAACCCTGAGGTGTACGTCGAGAAGTACCTCGAACACCCCCACCACATCGAGGCACAGATAATCGTCGACACTCACGGCGACAGCGTCTTCCTCGGTGAGCGGGATTGCTCACTGCAACGTCGTCACCAAAAGCTCATCGAAGAGAGCCCTTCGCCGGTGATGAGCGACAAGCAACGCAAGTCACTCGGGAAGGCCGCACTGGCGATCGCCAAAGCCGCCGATTACGTCAACGCCGGAACGGTCGAGTTCCTCTTGGACAAGTCCGGTGAACTCTTCTTCCTGGAGATGAACACCCGGCTCCAGGTGGAACACACCGTCACCGAGATGGTCACCGGCATCGACCTGGTGCGAGAACAGCTCCGGGTGGCCATGGGCGAGCCACTTTCTTTCTCTGAGGTCGAATCACGAGGCCATGCAATCGAATTCAGGGTGAACGCCGAGGATCCCGCTAACGGGTTCCTGCCAAGCCCCGGCCAGATCATCGAGTACAACGAACCGGGCGGGTTCGGAGTGAGAGTCGACTCCGGCTACGGAGCCGGCTCGGCAGTGAGCCAGTACTACGACAACCTCATCTCTAAACTCATCGTCTGGGGCCGTGATCGGGATGAGGCTCTCGCCCGGGCCAGTCGCGCCATCGCCGAGTACGAGATCACAGGAATCGCCACAACCCTTCCATTCCACGCACTCGCTATCGGTGATGCCGCGTTCATGGCAGGGACCCACCACACGCGATCGGTCGAGGACGACATGGACCTGTCCTCCATCACCCATCCCCAAGCACCCCGGGTGCCCGAGGACGAGGAACTCGAAGAGCGTCGGATGACCGTCGAAGTTGGGGGGCGGAGGTTCGTAGTAAAACTTTGGGCTCCCGAAGCCCAGCCCACCACCGGCGGTCCCAGTCGAGCTGCACCGCGCCGGCGGCCCCCCAAGCTCACCCAGTCTGCCCAGTCTCTCTCCGGGGAGGGCGTCGTCGCTTCGCCGATGCAGGGCACGATCGTGAAGGTTCACCACAAGGCGGGAGATCGGGTCGAAGCGGGCGAACCTCTGTTCATCCTCGAGGCGATGAAGATGGAGAACGAGATCAAATCGCCCGAGGACGGAGAAATCGTAGACCTGCGAGTCCAGCCCGGAGACAAGGTCGCAAGCGGAGCAGTCCTCGCCATCGTCCGCTGAGCCGGGCTATTCCGGAGCCACAGGCTCGAGGA
>JAZGIX010000178.1:0-8333 GCA_036482315.1 Acidimicrobiia bacterium
ACGTCGAGCGCCGCCACCGCCGGATCGTCCGCATTCAGCACCGCCCGTTTCGCCGAGGTCACGGCTACGCCCACATGGCTCGCCGTCGTATCGAGCTCGCCATAGCGATCCAACTGGTCCCGGGCCAGGTTGGTCACAACCACCAGGCGGGGCGCCAGCCGGGGGGCGAGAGCGCTCACGGCAGCCTCGTCGATCTCCAAGACCGCCAGCTCGTAGCCGAGGATTTTGCCTCGCCGCGACGCAGAGATCAGAACCGTAGCCACGCCCCGAGCGAGATTCGATCCACTGGGGTTGGTGAGCACCGGAGTTCCGCTGCGCTCGAGCGCGGTGACGAGCATCTTCGTCGTGGTGGTCTTGCCGTTGGTCCCTGTGACCACGACAACTCCGCCGGGAATCGAGTCCACCAACTTGTCGATGACCCGGGGATCGAGCATTTCAGCTACGAGCCCGGGAATGGCAGAGCCGCCCCGCCCGATGAGACGGCTCAGGAAACCGGCGAGGCGCCCCACGGTGACGGCAACGACCAAACGGAACACGGTCTCACGATACCCGCGGCAGCACCATGGCAGTCTCCCATCACGGAGCAGCCGCGAACTGGGTCCTGAATAGATCGGAGTACAGGCCATCGAGCGCCAGCAAGTCCTGGTGCCGTCCTTCTTCGACCAGGCGGCCTCGATCAAGCACGAAGATCCGATCGGCCGCCAGAACCGTCGAGAGCCTATGCGCTATCACGAACGAGGTGCGCCCCGCCATCACGTGTTCCAAGGCTTCCTGAATGAGAGCCTCTGAGCGCGCATCCAGATGTGATGTGGCTTCGTCGAGCACCAGGATCCGAGGGTCCTTGAGGATGACACGCGCTATCGCCACACGCTGCTTCTCGCCACCGGAGAGCCGATAACCACGCTCTCCCACCATCGTTTCGTAACCGTCGGGTAGTTCGGATACGAACTCGTGGATGTTCGCTGCGGTGGCCGCCGCCACGATCTCGTCGTCGGTGGCGTTGGGCCGGGCGTACCGCATGTTGGCGGCGATCGTGTCGTGGAACAGGAATGTCTCCTGAGTCACCACGCCGATCGCGTCGGCGAGTGAGTGGAGAGACAGGTTCCGCACATCCACCCCATCGATCAGCACCCGGCCCTCCGTGACGTCGTACAGCCGAGGAATCAAATAGGTGACCGTCGTCTTGCCTGCCCCGCTCGGGCCGACCAGGGCAACCAGGCGACCTGGTTCGACCTCGAAGTCGAGATGCTCGAGGGCGCGACCCCGCCCCACGATCTCAGGCGGGGCGGCATCTTCCGCCTCCACCGAACCGCGCCACGAGAACCGCTTTACGTGATCGAGCGCAGGCGCGGCGGCACTCCGATAGTCGAACGCGACACCGTCGAATGTCACCCGGCCTTTGATCTCGCCCAACTCGATCGCATCTTCTGGCTCATCGATATCGCGCGGCAGGTCCAGGACCTCGAACACCCGCTCAAATGAAACAAGCGATGTGGCCAACTCGACCCTGGCATTGGACAGCGCCGATAGCGGCCCGTACAGCTGTACCAAGTACGCCGACAGAGCGACGATCGTGCCGATGGTGAGCGACTCCTGGATGACCAAGACGGCTCCGAGCCAAAACACCAGAGCCGTGCCGATCGCGCTGACCACCCCGAGCGCCATGAAGAACCATCGACCGATCAGCGCTCGCCTCACCCCCAGATCCCGTACTTCCGCGGCATGGTCGCCGAACTTGGTGTCCTCGTCGGCGGTCCGTCCGAACAGCTTCACCAGGAGGGCCCCGCTCAGGTTGAGCGTCTCGTTCATGGTGGCATTCATCCGCGCGTTGGCCTCCATCTGATCGCGGGTGATGACACGCAGGATCTTCCCGACTCGGCGACTCGGAATGATGAAGAGCGGCAGGATCACGACGGCCGCCAGCGTGAGCCGCCATTCGAGGCTCAACATCACCGCCAATGTGGCAACCGCTGAGAGCGAATTCGACACCAACGACACCGCGGTTCCGGTGACGGCCGATTGAGCTCCGACCACATCGTTGTTGAGCCGCGACATCATCTCGCCCGGCCGGGTCGCGGTGAAGAAACCGAGAGACATTCGCTGCAGATGGCCGTAAAGACCCGTCCGAAGGTCGTAGATGATCCCCTCACCGGCCCGAGCCGAAGCCCACCGCTGGACGACGCCGACCACCCCGTTGACGATAGGAATTGCCACCATTCCCAGGCCGAGCCAGGTCACCCGGCCGATGTCCTTGTCGGGGATCGCTCTGTCGATGAGATTGCGCATGAGCAACGGCGGCAGGAGCGACACCAGCGTGATGACGCCAATCGTCGCCAGAACGAGAATGAGGAGGCCCCGATACGGGACCGCATAGGTGATCACTCGACGCAGCAGTTGTCGGTCGATGCGCGGCCGATCCTGCTCTTCGTCGTATTTGATGTACGACCACCAGCCGCCGGAGTGAAAAATGAGTCGACCCTTCTTGCTCGAACGTCAGAGAGTATCGGCCGTCGGTGCCGACGCCAGTCGGGTCCGGATGTCAGCCGCCCGTCGGCGCCGGGAGGGAGACCAAGAGCGAGAGCGGGATCGTGGAGTCGGCCATCGCTTCGCATGCCTCCGGTGACACCCCGGTTCGGCAGAACAACTGGTACACGTACCGGCCGTCCACCCAGGAGAGCTCTCTTCCATCTGCGACGCTGAACGAGAACACTTCGTTGTCAGGGCTCCCGTCATCGAATGTCTTGAGTCCCACCCGGAGCACCGCCAGCTGAGCCTCGCTGCGGGCGGCCGTGTAAGGCTCCCCGACCCACAAGCCGAAGGCAGCGGAGGTGCCGACTCCAAGCGATGCAGTCTGTACGTCATACACCAGCTGACTCGAGACATGTGACACCCCGTCGGGCGCCAGCTGCGGAAACTCGATTCCGGGAAGCAGGTCGGCGATTTCGCGCCGACTTGCTTGCACCGATTGAGTCACCTGGTCGCCACGCAACCAGACGGCCAGCAGCAGGTCGTCTGAACTGAGCCCGGCGGTCACCGCTCCGAGCTCGTCGTTGATCCACAGAGCCTGTGTGATCGGAATCAATCTCAGATCCAGCTGCCCGGGCGCAGTGGTCGTTGTCGAAGTCTGGTCGCCGCGCACAATCCCAGCCGAAAGGTCGCCCACTCCCTGGAGGGCGTCCCCACACGCGCCCATCACCAGCGCGAGCATCAGAATTGTGGCAAGAGAACGCACCGACATCGTGACCATGGAACCACATGTGTGGTCGAACGGAGTGGAAGGTGTGCGGAGGGCCTGCAGCTTGCAGCGTGCAGCCTGCAGGTCAATCCCGGTGCGGAGCTCCGACTGCACGCTGCATGCCGCACGCTGCGGATCTCCTACGCTCGAAGGCACATGCCTGCCCTTCGCCTGATCACCGCCCACGATGACGATCCGGCGCGCGACACCGCGCTCTCGACTGCTCTGCTGCAACGCGTCGACTCCGGGGAGGTCGAGGCAACCCTGCGGTTGTGGACACCGGGCCGGATCGTCGCATTCGGCAGCCAGGACCGGACCCAGCCGGGCTACCCGGCAGCCGTCGATGCAGCCACAGGTTTGGGATTCGACGCCGTCGAACGGCTAGCCGGTGGCAAGGCGGCAGTGTTTCACGAGGGGACGATCGCGTTTGCGTGGACGACGCCCCATCCAGATCCGAAGAGCGGGATTGGAGAACGGTTCCGCGCCATTTCCACGATCGTCATCGACGCTCTCAGTCGACTCGACGTCACCGGGGCCGTGGGAGAGGTCCCCGGCGAATACTGTCCGGGCCGTTTCTCGGTCCAGGTGGGGGGGTTGAAGGTTATGGGCGTGGGCCAGCGCCTGGTCAAATACGCCGCGCACGTCGGTGGGGTATTGGTGGTGCATTCACCCGGGTTGGTAAACCTCCCACTCCTGCCGGTATATGAGGCGCTCGGGTACGAGTGGAGACCCGGGGCCACAGGGGCCATCGAGAGACCGCTCGACGATGTCATCGAGGCCATGACCGGAGCCTTCGCCACCGCGGGTCACTCGCTGCGGCCGTCACAGTTCGAACCGGCGACAGCCGCGATCGCGGCCGATATCGCCGATCGCCACCAACCCCGGATACCCTGACAACATGCAAGTGCTCGTCCTCAACGGACCAAACCTCAATCTGCTGGGCACCCGGGAACCAGAGATCTATGGATCCAGCACGCTGCGTCAGGTGGAGAACCAATGCCGTCTTTGGGGCCGGGAGCTGGGTCTGAGCGTGACGACCGCGCAGTCGAACCACGAGGGCGAACTCATCGAACAACTGCACCATTCGATGCACAGGTATGGCGGGGTCGTTTTCAACCCGGGGGCATTCGCCCACTACTCGTATGCACTCCATGATGCAATCAAGGCAATCGTCCTACCGGTGGTCGAAGTCCACATCTCAGACATCTCCAAGCGTGAGGAGTGGCGACGACAATCCGTGATCGCGCCCGCTTGCGTGGCGACGATCAGCGGCGAAGGCGTCGAGGGCTACCGGACGGCGCTCGGAATCCTCGCCGACCAGGATTGAGGGGGCAGCCGGCCGGCAAGCGCGCGATACCTTCAGAGAGCTTCTCCGCGCGCTAAGCGCTCGCCAAGACCTGCCAGCGTTCAAGGCCCTCGATGAGGTCCTCATCGGCCAGCGCAAATGAGAGGCGGCAATATCCGGGCGCCCCGAAAGCCTCACCCGGAACCACCGCGATTTCTATCTCCTCCAGCAGCAAGGCTGCGAGTTCCAGGCTCGAAGATGCGGTCCGACCGCCGAGCGACCGTCCCAATAGGCCAACCACCGACGGAAAAGCATAAAACGCCCCTTCCGGTTCGCGCACCTCGAGACCCGGAATGCCGGACAGGAGTCGGTGCATGACTTGGCGACGCTTGGCGAACGCCCGGCGCATCTCCTCAACCGGCTCCAAGGGTCCGGTGAGCGCAGCGATTGCCGCCCGCTGCGAAACGTTGGCCACGTTCGACATGGAATGAGATTGGAACCTGCCCATCGCAGCCGCCACGGCTGTTGGGGCGATCGCCCAGCCGACCCTCCATCCGGTCATGGCGAAGGTCTTGGCGGTGCCGTTGACGACGACGCACCTCTCGGCCACCTCGGGAGCAACGACCGGCATGGAAACGTGACGGGCGTCGCCGTACAAGAGGTGATCGTAGATCTCATCGGTTATCACCCAGATCCCTCGCTCGGCCGCCCAGTTGCCGATCGCCGCGACCTCGTCGGGCGGGTAGACGGCGCCAGATGGATTCGAGGGAGAGACGAAAACGAGAGCCTTCGTCCTCTCGGTCACGGCGGCGTCCAGGGCCTCGACAGAAACCCGGAACCCATCTGCGACGGTCGTCGGAATGATGCTGGCCACGCCGCCGAACAGAGCGATCGCCTCGGGATAGGTGACCCAGTAAGGACTGGGCAACAACACTTCATCCCCCGGATCGAGCAACGCCGCAAATGTTGAGAAGAGTGCTCCCTTGCCCCCATTTGAGATCACAACATTCGAGCGCTCGACCACCAACCCGGAATGCTCTGCAGTTTTCGCAACGACCGCATCGCGCAACTCGGGTAGACCGATGGCCGGCGTGTACCGGTGATTCTTGGGATCAGAACAGGCAGCGATGGCGGCTTCGACGATGTGGGCAGGAGTAGCAAAATCAGGTTCGCCCGCTCCGAACCCGATCACCGACCGTCCGGCGGCACGCAACGCGTTGGCCTTGGCCGTGATCGCCATCGTGGCCGACTCGGAGAGAGCCGCCAAACGTTGCGAGATGCCCGGGGTCGCTGCCTGGTTCACCTGGTACAGGTTAGATGGGAGAAGGGAGGAGCTTGACGGTCCGGCCGGTACTCTCCCTCCGATGGCCGAGATATTGCTGCTTCGCCACGCCAAGTCGGATCATCCCGCGGGGATGACCGACCGGGATCGTCCCCTCACCAGTCGCGGTGAGCGGTCGGCACACGCCATCGGCCGGGCAATCGCAGAGTTCGGAGCGACACCCGATCTGATTCTGACGTCGCCGGCTCGACGGGCCACAGACACCGCCACCCTGGCGCGAGACGGTGGAGCCTGGTCGGCTCCGATCATCACAGTCGAGGACTTCTACGGGACCGGCGTCATCACCGTGTTCGGTGCTCTTGCCGATCACGGGTCGGTGCATCGGATCCTCGCCGTGGGGCACGAACCGACCTGGTCGGCGACGGTGTCGGCCCTTATCGGGGGCGGTGCCGTCCACATGGTCACCGCCGCGGTCGCCTGCGTCGAGACCGCCCTCCCGGCCACACCAGGCTCGGGCTGGCTGCGGTGGATGCTCCACCCCCGCCTCTTCACCGACCGCGCGTGAGAAACCGTTCTCTCGGCGTCGCAATAGCGTTTCTGACCGTCACCCGTCTCGTGGTGAACACGGCGCATCGGTTCGTCTTCCCTTTCTTGCCTGCGATCAGCCGTGGTCTCGGTATCTCACTGGCCCAGGGGGGACTGCTGATGTCGGCCCGTTCGGTCGCCTTCGTGGCGACTCCCGCGATCGTGGCCACCGCAGGCCGCGGCGAGCGCCGCGTCCGGCTCGCAGTCTGGGCACTGGGAATGATGTCCGTCGGCGCTCTGATCACCGCGGCGACCGGAATCTACGCCGGGGCATTCGTCGGGTTCATCCTGCTTGGACTCGGCAAGCCGGCGTTCGATGCGGCCGCCCAGTCCTACATCGCGGACAGGACCCCGTACGAACGCCGTGCCCGTTACATGTCGATTCTCGAACTCACATGGGCGGGCGGGCTGCTGGTGGGGGCTCCACTGGCAGGCTGGCTGATCGATGGCTTCGGTTGGGAGGCTCCGTTCTGGCTTGTGGGCGTACTGTTTGCGATCACGATGCTGGCGGCTCCGGCACTACTCGAACCCGACATTCCTCAAGCACACTCCGAGCGGAGCCGGTTGTCACTGAACCACACCAGCTGGGCACTGCTCATCGCCGCTGCACTCTTCTCGTTCGCCGCCGAGACGACCTTCATCGTCTTCGGAGCGTGGCTCGAGGGCGGGTTCGGTCTGTCGCTGGCGGCCCTCGGCCTCGCCTCGACAATGATCGCTCTGGCCGAAATGGGCGGAGAAGGGGCGGTGCTGGCGTTCGCCGACCGGATCGGCAAGCTGCGGATGGTGGCGTGGGGCCTTGGAGCATCCGCCATCGGGTACGCGACCCTGGCGCCGGCGAGTACCTCACTCCCATTGGGCCTCGCAGCCCTCGCCGCCACATTCGTGGCGTTCGAGATCACCATCGTGTCGACGATCCCGCTCGCCTCCGAGTTGGCCCCCAGAGCCCGCAGCCGGTACCTGGCACTGTTGATGGTGGCGCTCGGAATCGGTCGGAGCATCGGCGACCTGGCGGGCCCGGCCCTCTTCACATGGCAGGGGATTCCGGCCAATGCGCTGGTGTCCTCGGCCGGAGCAATCGCCGCGCTGGCCGTGATCCTCTCCGTCTCTCGAAGCAGCGATCAGAGGACCCGCCGATAGGCGCGGACTCAGAGCAGAGCGATCCGCTCTGCCAACAGTTGAAAGAATCGATCGGAGTCGATGTCTCTCATCACAGTGGCATTCGCGGTGTCGTCGGTGGCGCCCCACCAATCGACGACGGTCATTCCCATTGTCAACTCAGAAAAGGTCTCGATCCGAACCGGGACCAGCTTGCCCCCGAACAACTCGGGTTCGAGGAGGTAGGCGATCACGCAAGGATCGTGCAGGGGGCCTCCCCCCATCCCGTACCGCTCGATGTCGAATCGCTCGAAGAAGTCGAGCATGCCGTGCACCGCTCGCCCCGCCGGAGTACCGATGGCGGCGAACAGCGCCAGACGCTCCGGCGAAGTGAGTGCCTTGTGGGTGACATCCAACGGCATCATCGTGATCGGAACGCCGCTTCGGAACACCACATCCGCGGCATGCGGATCGACATAGATGTTGAACTCGGCGGCCGGGGTCCGGTTGCCTCCCTCGAAGAACCCGCCACCCATCAAGACGATTTCGCGCAACCGCTCTGCAATCCGCGGCTCGCGAACCAGTGCCAGCCCGACGTTGGTGAGCGGTCCGAGCGGGCAGATCGTGATCTCACCCTCCTCTGCCGACATGACGATCTCGATAATGGCGTCGACGGCGTGGGGTTCTCGGATCGTCATCGTCGGCTCGGAAAGATCCGCTCCGTCGATCCCGCTTCTGCCGTGCACGTACTCGGCGGTAACCAGATCACGCACCATCGGACGAATAGCTCCGGCGTGGACCGGGACATCGGTTCGACCGGCCAGTTCGCACATCATGAGAGCGTTGCGGGT
>JAZGIX010000179.1:0-13071 GCA_036482315.1 Acidimicrobiia bacterium
GAACGCATCGGCTCCCTATGAAGGCGCCGTCTTCGATGATCACCGGACGGGCCGAAGGCGGCTCCAGCACCCCGCCGATGCCGACTCCGCCGCTCAGGTGCACGTTCTTGCCGATCTGAGCGCAGGATCCGACTGTCGCCCAAGTATCCACCATCGTCCCCGAACCGACGTATGCACCGATGTTGACGTAGCCGGGCATGACAACGACACCCGGTTCACAGAATGCGCCGTATCTGACCGTGCCGGGAGGAACCACCCGAATGCCTTGTGCGGCCAGGCCGGTCTTGGGAGGAATCTTGTCGTGAAACTCCAGGGGTCCGGCATGCCAGGTCTCGAGTCCGGCCAGGCGGAAGTAGAGCATGATCGCTCGCTTGATCCACTCGTTGACCACCCACTCCCCATCGACCTTCTCGGCAACGCGGATCTCTCCGGCATCGAGCCGAGCGATCGTTGCATGGACAGCATCCGACGCCTCCGACAACAGATCGAGGTCGGCGAATGCGGAGTCGATCAGCTCTCTTGGCTCAGGCACGCCACCACCACCTCCACTGCCTCGGCACACTCCTCGACCGTTGGAACGAGCGCCATGCGCAAATGTCCCTCCCCACCTGGTCCGAAAGCCCGTCCCGGCGACACCACCACTCCTTCGGCCAACAACCTCTTGGTCGAGCCGATGTCGTCATCTACCTTCATCCACAGATAGAGCCCTGCTTCGGAGCCCACGATCTCTATCCCCGCCGCCTCCAAACCATCACGCAGCACCCTTCTCTTCGCCGAGAAGAACCTGCGTCGTTCTGCGGCGTGGTCGTCATCGGCCCAAGCGGCGGCAGCAGCCTCCTGGACGAACTCTGGTGATGCGACTCCAACGGAGGAACGCAATCTGCGAAGGGCTTCGATTGCCTCCGGGTCCCCGACCATGGCCCCACTGCGGTAGCCGGTCATGCCCGATCGCTTCGAACATGAGAAGAAGGCCAACGCGCCGGGCACTCCCGGGCCGGCGACATCGAGAATCGACGCCGGGGGGTCATCGGCGTAGATGTCGCCATAAGCTTCATCCGAGAGGAGCAATGTGTCGGTCTCGCGGCACTTGTCATACAGCGCGGCTAGTTCGCCGCCGGATGTGACCGCACCGGTGGGATTGTGTGGCGTGCAGATCCACAGCAGCCGCAGCCGCTCCCACGCATCTTCCGGGACGTCGTCGACCCTGAGAACAAAGTCGCCGCGGAGCACGATCGGAAGAACATCGGCACCTGCAAAACGGGCGCCTCGCTCGTATACCGGATAGGTGGGAGTCCCCCAGGCGATCAGGTCATCGCCGTACGCGTCAATGAATGCGAACGGGGTCGAAAAGATCGCCTCCTTGGCGCCGCTGACCGGCATCACCTGAGTTGTCGGGTCGATCTCGGCCCCAAACCGCCGCCCGGCGTAGGAGGCGATCGCCTCCCGCAGCACAGCCAAACCCGACGTCTGTGGATACTGCGTCACTTCTGGGACCGCAGCCCTAACCACATCACGAATAAACGGAGGAGTTGGCTCGCGCGGATCCCCGATGGAGAAGTCGATGAGCCGCTCGCCTGCGTCACGCATGCCGCGCGCAGTGTCCTGGATCTCGGTTATCGGATAGGCCCCGAGCTGATCAAGCACCGGGTTGGTACGCATTATCTAAACCGTAGCGGAGCATCGGAGTCCGGCTCGACGCGCTCAACCTCACCGCGTCGAATCGCAGTCGAGTAGCCAGTACCAGACCACGTCTGGCAGGACGTAGAGAACGCGTCCGCCGGATCCGTCCCCATCATGCGGTCGAGTATCCCGTATCCAACCAGAGCTAGCCCCTGGTTACTGGGTACTGGCTACTGGCTACTGGGTACTGTCTCCGCCGTGAACGCGCGCCGCTACCGCCAGATTCTCATCGGGTCGATTGCTTCTCTGGTCGGTCTTGTCGTGGCAGTGTTGATCGTCAACCCTCTCGGCGAGGAGGCCGCACTCCCCCGACCCTTGGAAGGGGTGTTTCCCCTTCCCGGCGACACCGTCGTACGGCAAACGGCGATCGAGGTAGATCTTCCCATCGGGTATTCACTGGAGTTGACGGTCGACGGCGTAACGATCCCTCAGACCGAGATCGGGTTCACCCGGGCGACCGGCCGCTACCTCTGGCAGCCCGGGCCCACAACTCTCTTCGAACTCTGGGGTGCCGGAGACCACGAGGTCACCATCCACTGGGAACGAACCAGCGGCGGAGGTCCCGACCCGGGCCAGTTCACCTGGACCTTCAGGATCACTTGAGAAGAGAGCAGGGAGCCGGCAGTCTCCCGAGTCGCCATCGACTCTCTCCACCTCGGGAATCCCTGTCACTTCGACGCGGTTGAGCAGAGATCATGAATGCAATCACCCAACTCAGAAGACAGAAGGACGACTTCTTCGGATCCTCTCCGGACTCACCCGTCAACGACCGAAGTGCTTTCACAGGGCTCGACTACTTCGACGAGGAGCCGTCGCTCGCTCTCGAGCTTGAGATCGAGCCGGGAGACGGCTCCGAGGTCCGCGTTCAGACCTCCGACGGTCAAGAACGGACATACACCCGCGACGCCACGGTCTCATTCGACATGCAAGGCGAAGGGGTGTCCCTGACGCTCTACGGCACCGGTCATAGCCACGGCTTCTTCCTGCCGTTTCGCGACGCCACCTCCGGCAAGGAGACTTACGGCGCCGGTCGCTACCTGGACGTCCAACCGGCCGAAGGGGGCAAAGTGAAGATCGACTTCAACCTGGCGTACAACCCGTTCTGCGCCTACAACGACGCCTACTCATGCCCGCTGCCTCCGGGCGAGAACTGGCTGCAGGTGGCGATCCGGGCCGGGGAGAAGGATTACAAGAAGTAGAGGTGTTGGCTCTCAGGAGCCGACGGGCGATCACTGCGTGGGCAACCTTCCTCGCAGGTAATTAGCAAGAGAGAACCACTCCCCCCTCGAGGGGGAGTCAAACGCCGAAGGCGTTTGGAGGGGGGGACCTCCGACCAGAAGCCCTCCGATCACTCTCCCCTTTGGGGAGAGTGATCAAGAAAGCCCGCCGACACCCTTCGGTCACCCGCCCAACACCGACGGACCTTCTTCGAGAAGTCTCAACAACCCCGGCTCGTCCAGAACCCGGACGCCGAGGCTTTCGGCCTTGGCCAGCTTCGCTCCGGGGTTCGCTCCCGCGACCACGGCAGATGTCCTGCCCGACACCGACCCGGTGACCTTGCCGCCTCGATCCTCTATCGCCCCCCGCACCTGATCACGCGACAGACTCTCCAGGGTTCCGGTGAGAACCACGACCACCCCCTTGAGCAAGCCGGTATCGACGCCCTCGGGCTCCGGATCCGATAGGCGGACCCGAGCCTTCGCCAACTTCTTCACCAGTCCCTGGTTGGCGGGATCAGTGCCCCAGTCGACGACCGACCGAGCAATCTCGGGACCGACCCCTTCCAGGTCGGCAAGCTCGTCTTCGGCGGCCGCCAACAGCACCGCCAGGCTGCGGAAGCGGCGCGCCAACAAGCGGGCCATGGTGCCTCCGACCAGCGGGATGCCCAGAGCGGTGATGAGCCGGGCGAGCGGACGATCCCGGGCGGCGTCGATCGCCGACATCAGGTTCCCCACCGACACCTCGCCCCACCCTTCTCGCCCAAGGAGATCTTCAGGGTCCAGCGAGAACAGATCGGCCGCATCGTGGATCAGTCCCTCGGTGAGGAGCAGATCGATCGTCTTGAACCCGAGATGCTCGATGTCCATCCCCCCGCGGCCGGCGAAATGCGCCAGGTGCTCGCGCAGCCGGCTCGGACACTCGAAGCCGCCGGTACACCTCGCTTTTGCTTCCCCCTCGGTACGGACAATCGGGTTTCCGCAGAAGGGGCAGCGCTTTGGCATCCGCCACTTCTTCTCAGAGCCGGTTCTCAGTGACGGAACCGGACCCACAACTTCCGGGATCACGTCACCGGCTCGCCGTACCACGACGGTGTCCCCCACTCGAACATCCTTGCGGGCGACCTCGTCTGCATTGTGAAGAGTGGCGTTGGTGACGGTCGCCCCACCAACAAAGACCGGTTCGAGCACCGCATACGGCGTAACCGCACCGGTCCGGCCGACGTTCACAAGGATCTTCTTGAGGATCGTCGTCTGCTCCTCTGGTGGGAACTTATAGGCGATCGCCCAACGTGGGCTCTTCGCCGTGTACCCGAGCTCGGCCTGCTCGGAGAGGTCGTCGACCTTGATGACAACGCCGTCGGTCTGATAACCCAGATCGTGACGACGCCGCTCCATCGATTCCACGTACGCCAGGACTCCGGCGAGATCGTCGACGTGGGTCGACTCCGGGTTGACCGGTAGTCCGGTCGAAGCGAGCCATTCCAGCGTTCCCGAGTGCGACTTTTGCGACGGGCCGCCATCCGCCACGCCCAGCTGGTAGATCCAAACCCCGAGCCGCCGCGAGGCCGTCACAGCCGAATCCTTCTGACGCAACGATCCGGCGGCAGCGTTACGCGGGTTGACAAACAGACGCTCATCCTCCTCGGCCTGCGAACGGTTGAGGTCGGCGAACGCCGCATCCGACATGTACACCTCGCCACGCACTTCCATCACCGATGGGTGCCCCGACCCCATCAGGGACAGCGGGATCTGCGAGATCGTGCGGATGTTGGCGGTGACATCCTCCCCGGTCGTCCCATCGCCTCGTGTCGCTCCTCGCGTCAATGAGCCGGCTTCATACGTCAGCGAGATCGCCAACCCATCGATCTTCGGCTCACATGCATAACCGGCCGGCTTGCGACCAAGTTGTCGCTCCAGCCGTCCTTCCCAGGCCTCCAGCTCCTCGCTCGACTCGGCATTGTCGAGCGAAAACATCCGCGCCCGATGGGTCACCTCGGAGAAGAGGTCACCGACCGGACTTCCAGTCCGCTGCGTCGGCGAATCGGGAGTGACGATTGACGGATCGGCTTCCTCCAGGGATACCAACTCACGGAGCAGGTCGTCGTATCCAGAATCCGAGATTTCGGGCTCATCGAGCACGTAGTAGCGATGCGAGTGATACCGCAACAATTCACGGAGGTCGTCGGCTCGCTTCGCCGTCATGCTGGAACTCCCTGGAGCGCGGCAACGATCGTCCCGCCTCCAAGCACCTCGTCCCCCCGGTAGACGACTCCCGCCTGGCCCGGAGCGACGGCTTCCTGCGGATCATCGAACCAAACGTCCCAGCCCCCGGCGGTCGGAACCAGGCGAGACGGAACCGCCTCGGACCGATAACGGAGCTGGATCGCGATGGCCGAGTCGTCGGGTGCTCGGCCGGAGATCCACGACATCTCCTCCAACGAGCACCCCGCGGTGAGGAGCGCCGCTCTCGGTCCAACGACCACCGTCCCCGCCTCGGGCTCGATCGAGACCACGAACCGCGGCTCGCCGACGGCCACGCCGAGTCCCTTGCGCTGACCGATGGTGAATCCGGTCGTCCCGGAGTGCTCACCCAGCACCGCGCCGTCGACATCCACAACCAGGCCGGGTCGGTCTACATCGCCGAATCGTTCCCTGATGAAATCCCGATAATCTCCGGCAACGAAGCACAGATCCTGGCTGTCTGGCTTCGTGGCAGTTCGCAAGCCGAGCCCCGAAGCGCGTTCTCGCACGTCGTCTTTCGTCATGTCGCCGATCGGGAATCGGATCCGATCGAGTCGGGATTGATCGAGCATGTGCAGAACATACGACTGATCCTTCGATCGGTCCTTGGCCCGCAGCAGCTTCCGGTAGCCGGTGTCGCCGACGACGCGGGCATGGTGGCCGGTTACAAGCACGTCGCACCCGAGCGACTCCATGCGCTCGAAGAGGATTCCGAACCTGACCCTGCGGTTGCATTCGATGCATGGATTTGGCGTCCGTCCGGCAAGGTATTCGACCCCAAATCGATCCACGACCTCGCGAGTGAACTCTTCGACGTGATCGAGCACGTAGTAGGGGACCCCCAGTCGGTCGGCAACACTGCGCGCGTCTTCAGCGTCCGACACTGTGCAGCAGCCGGTGATGGGGAGGCTTCCATCGGCACCCTGCCACTGCTTCACCGTGACCCCGATCACATCGTGGCCGGCTTCGAGCATGAGTGCCGCGGCCACACTGCTGTCGACACCGCCCGACATCGCCACGAGCGCCTTCATCGGATGGCTTCGATACATTCGACGACGGCCGCGGCGGCCACCTCCCCATCGCCGGGCCGTGAGGTCCACCCAAAACTGAACCGGATGCTCGATCGGGTCGCCTCGCGCTCGAGGCCCATCGCTGCCAGCACGTGAGAGACTTCGATAGCGCCGCTGTGGCACGCGGAGCCGGCCGAAGCTGCCACTCCCAGACCGTCCAGCCTTATGAGCAGCGTTTCGGCATCGATCCCCCGAATCCGGAAATGGGAGTATTGGATCAGACGCCCCGCGGCGGGTGTCGTAAAGATCACTTCGGGTTCTGCCGTCGCCAGCCGAGCCTCAAATTCGTCCCGCGCCGCGCCGACGTCGGCCCGAAACCGATCGCGGTCCTTCACGGTCTCTTCCATCGCCGCCACCATCCCAACGATTCCGGCAACATTGTGGGTACCCGACCGCCGGCCGATTTCCTGGCCCCCACCATGGAGCACGGGTTCGACGGGCACACCGCGCCGAACGTGAAGCAAGCCGACTCCCTTCGGACCGCCGAATTTGTGAGCAGACAACGTCACGAGATCGGCACCCAGGGAGGTGATGGTGGTTTCCTCCGATACGAACGCCTGGACGGCGTCGGTGTGGACCAGCACCTCCGGGTACGCCTCCTTCACCGCCGCCGAGATCTGATCAACCGGCTGACGTACCCCCGTTTCGTTGTTGGCAGTCATCACCGATACCACGGCGGTCTCGGAGCCGACTGCCCTCGCCACTTGCAGCGGATCCACCAGACCCATCGAGTCGACTTCAATCACCGTGACACTCCGTCCGAGCCTGCGAAGAAATGCAGCCGTTTCGAGGACGGCTTCGTGCTCAACCGACGTCGTGACCACTCCGCCTCCCGAGGCGAGCGATGGGCCGGCGACTCCCAGATTGTCGGATTCGGTGCCGCCCCCGGTGAACACCACATCGAGTGGATGATCGGCTCCCAGCAGCACCGCCGCTCGCTCCCGCGCCTCTTCGAGTGCCTTCTTGGCCACCCGGCTCACCGCGTGAATCCCGGACGGGTTCCCGTAGGCATCTCCCAAGTAAGGGGCCATCGCCTCCCTTGCCTCAGGCCGCAGCGGCGTGGTCGCAGCGTGATCCAGGTAGAGAGTGGTGTTCGGAGGAGTCATCGCAGTCACAGCATGCCAGAACGCTGCGGCCGAACCCGAACTAGCCCGGGTCTACCGGCTCGAATTCGCTGCGTTCGGCGGCCACCTGGTCGAGGAAACCGATCACGGCAGCCTCATAGCGGGTGGGGTCGCTGTTCCATGAGGCTCCGGGACCAGCACCGGGGAACGTGAGCAGTAGTGCCTCATCGCCACGTGCGATTGCAAACGCCTCGACCGCATCCAACGAGCTCGCTGCCTCGTCGCGTCCGTGGAAGAGGAGGGTGGATACTTCCCACTCCGACGACCGCTCGACATGATCTATCGCACCGAGATCGAGGCCGAACCGCATCGACGCGATCCCCTTGGCCCAGCCGATCGTCCACGCCGGGACCCCGCGCTCAACCCACTTGTCGTGGATTGCAGTTCGGAGGCTCAGCATCGGCGAGTCGAGAACGACCCCCACCACCCGCTCTGCGAGTCGTGACTCATACAGGTGGGTTCCAACGATGGAACCGCCCGAGCCGTAGCCGACAAGGACAAAATCAAGCGCTCCTTGTCCCAGCGCAAAGTTGAGCACGGCGTCGAGATCCTGCCACTCGTCGCGGCCGTAACCGTGACGACCGTCCGGTGCCGCGACTGTTCCCGGGTCGTTGCGATATGAGGCGACCACAACCGGATACCCCGCTGCCGTCACCACCGGTACCAAACGAAGAGCCTCGGTGCTGCGGGCTCCGTTGCCGTGAACGAATACCACCCAGGTGTCGTCCTCTCCGGACGCCGTCCACACGGGCAGCGGGCCACCGGACCCGTCGGCCGTCGCCTCGACGAGGCCTAGCCGCTCGCGCGCATCCGAGCCCCATACGGCGACATCGAACGAGACCTCGGTCCCCGGCGTGAGCCCGCCGGACACCTCGAGCAAGACACGACGCACCTCGCTCCCGGAAATGGATTCGACCTCGCCCACCACGGCCCGGCCGCCGTCGAAGACCAAACCCCACACGCCCGGGAGATCGGCTCCGCCTTCGTCGCGGAGGATGACGCTATTTGGTTCGACCGAAACGACAACGGCGGCTCCGGCCGGCGTCTCATGGGACACGGTCAGCCAATCCGCCTCAACCGTCCCGGCCTGAAGCCACGTGCCGACGAGGAAGACGACCACCGCCGCCAGGACGCCGATGGTCGCACCCCTGGTCAACCACAACTTGGCGCGCTTCGTCACCATCGATCGGAATTCGGCTTCTCAGGCCCCGGAGAAGCCGGGTGCGCGCTTCTCCAGGAATGCCACCACACCTTCGGCGGCGTCGGCGGTTGCGAACACGTCGCGGAAACCTGCCGATTCGACTCTCAGCGCCTCGTCCATCGGCAATCCCAGACCGTCGTTGATCGCATGCTTGGCGAGTCCCAGCGCCGTCGTTGGTCCGGCGGCGAACCGGGCCGCAGCCTCCATCGCCGCCTCCAGCACCTGGTCAGCCGGGTGTACCTCTGCGGCTATCCCGAGCGCCTTCGCTTCCTCGGCGGCAACATGTCGCCCGGTGTAGATGAGGTCCCGCGAGGGACCGAGCCCGATGAGCCGCGTAAGCCGTTGGGTGCCTCCGGCGCCCGGGAAGATCCCGAGCACGATCTCGGGTTGCCCGCATCGAGCATCATCTGCAAAGAACCGGAAGTCGCAGGCGAGAGCCAGCTCCATCCCTCCGCCCATCGCAAACCCGCGGATCGCGGCGATTACCGGTTTCGGCAGCCGCTCCAGCCGCGTGAGCACCCGAGACAGATCTTCGGCCACCGACGCCGGATCGAGTCCCGCGTCGAGGGCAGCCTTGAATGCCTTGATGTCTGCACCGGCCGCGAAGTGAGGATCACCGGTCACGACCACCGCCCTCACCCCGGGGTCTTCGGCCTGCTCGAGGGCAAGGTCGAGATCGGCCACCAGTTCCGCCGAGATAGCGTTGACCGGAGGCCGATCCAGGGTGATGACCCCCACATCTCCTTCGGTCGTGAATCGAACGGTGTCGGTCACGGGTTCTCCTGACGTCGGTTCATGGCCATTGTCGTCGGTTGCGACGCACCATTAGACCGCCGCGAGTTGATCCGCTGCGGTCCAGGGGTCGGTGTCCCCCCGCTCCACCGAGGCCGCCAATTCGGCACCCAGCCCGGTTTCGAGTGCCTTGCCGGCCCGTTGTCTGATTAGAGCAGCCAACGCCGTCCCCAGCTCTGCTCGCCGCCTGGCGCGACGAGCCTTCTCGATCCCCGCCTTCCCCAGGTGGGCTTGGTGGCGTTCTATAGCTTCCCAAACATCGGCCACGCCGGACCCGCGGGAGGCGATGGTCTCAACGATCGGTGGCTCCCACCCGAGATCGCCGCCGAGCGCCAACATCGACCGAAGGTCGGCAATCGTGTCCCGCACTCCCGGCCGGTCGGCCTTGTTGACGACAAAGATGTCGCCGATCTCCAGGATCCCGGCTTTCGCAGCCTGAATGCCATCACCCCAACCAGGGGTCAAAATGACGAGCACGGTGTCGGCGGCACTCGTCACCTCGACCTCATCCTGCCCGACCCCCACCGTCTCGATGATGATCCGGTCGAATCCGGCCGCTTCCATCGCGACGAGCGCCTTGGGGGCGGCTTCGGACAACCCGCCGAGGTGGCCCCGACTGGCCATGGAGCGGATGTAGACGTTTTCATCCAGAACGTGATCCTGCATCCGAACCCGATCGCCGAGAACAGCTCCACCGCTGAATGGGCTCGTCGGGTCGACTGCCAGCACGCCGATCGACTCGTCCCGTGCCCTGACGATCGTGATGAGTTGGTCGGTGAGAGTGCTCTTCCCGGCTCCCGGGGCACCGGTGATACCGATCCGATGCGCCGGACGCGCCGATTCGAAGGCTTGTCTCAAGGCATCGGCGGCTCCCTCTCGATCCTCCTCGACCAGGGTGATGAGACGGGCCAAAGCCCGGTGATCGCCGGCGGCAGCCGCCGTAACGAGTTCGATCGGGTTGGAAGATACGACCACCGGGCGAGGATACCGAGGTGTCCGGCCGGTACCGTGCCGGGATGCTCGAAACACGGACTCTCTTAGAAGAACTTCTGAGGGTCGGGGTGTCGGCCGTGGATCCAGAGACCCTCGTTGCCGACCGGCTCCAACACGGGCCGGCGCTACCCGAACACCGCAGGGTCGTTCTGCTGGCCATCGGGAAGGCGGCAGCCGGGATGGTTCGCGGAGTCACGCGAGCACTCGAGACCCAGACTCGGGGACTCGCCGTCTGTCCTGCTGCAACCGACCTGTCCGGCATCGACGTCGTCGTCGGCGATCATCCGATACCGGGGGCGGGCTCGTTCGACGCCGGGCAGCGTCTCATGGCTACCGCCGCTACCGCCGGGTTCGAAGATCTGGTTTTGGTGCTCCTGTCGGGTGGAGCATCGGCGATGGCCGAAGTCCCGGCGTCCGGGGTTTCGGAACAACAGATCATTGACGCCACGACTTCGCTACTCGCATCAGGTAGACCGATCACCGAGATCAATGAGCAGCGAAAGGCTCTGTCTGCCCTCAAAGGGGGCGGCCTCACCCAAGCGGCACGTCCGGCGCGGGTGGTTACGTTCGCCATTTCCGATGTTCCCGCCGCAGCCCCCGATGTCATCGGGAGCGGACCGACCATCGGATCCGACACATTCGAGGTGCTCGCCGATGGCTCGACCGCGGCGCGGGCGATTGCGCAAGCCTGCCGGGGGGCAGGCCTGGTACCTGAGATGCTGGCCGATCCAATCGCCGGTCCGGCCTCCTCGGCCGGTCGCAGCGTGGGGAGGGCTTCGGTTCGGCTCGCCGAAGGATCGGCCCTGGTCGGATTCGGCGAAACCACAGTCCATGTAGAAGGGACGGGTCGGGGCGGCCGCAACCAGGAGCTTGCGCTCGCCGCTGCACTCGAAATCGCCGGAACGAGTGCTCTGGTCGGTTCGATCGGAAGCGACGGGGTCGACGGCCCAACCGACAATGCGGGAGCAATCGTGGATGGAACCACGATCGCAAGGGGGACGGTGCTGGGTCTTGAAGCGGCGACGCATCTCGAGGCCCACGACAGCGCAACCTTCCTCGAAGCGGTCGGAGACGTCGTGGTGACCGGCCCCACCGGAACCAACGTGGGTGACTTGATAGTCGCGATCAAGCCCTAGCAGTCGTCCACCGAGCCCCCAGAAGCCATCGCCGGCTTTCGAAAAGGGACAGGTATCCAGTACCCAGTATCCAGTACAGAGCGCGCAGTCGACGCTCGGGTCTTACTGGTTACTGGTTACTGGTTACTGGTTACTGGTTACTGGCTACTGGCTACTGGTTACTCACAGCCCAGCGCCGAGATGAGAGATCGCGATCAAGGGTTCAGACCGCGTTGACCGCCTCGACTCCGGGAACCCGATCCTTGAGGATGCGCTCGATTCCGGCGGTGAGGGTCATCGTCGACATTGGGCAGCCGCCACAAGCACCGACGAGTTGAAGATTCACTGTTCCCGAATCGACTCCGAGCAGCACCAAGTCACCGCCATCGGCCTGGAGGGCCGGGCGGATGTACTCGAGCGTCTCGTTGAGAGATGCGAGGTCGATTTCGACGTCGCCGTCCGGCTCGGTGGTCATGGTGTCGTCGGTCATGGCTCCTCGGTGGAGACGGGGGAACTCGTGAAGTCCATCTTATGGGGTGGACGGTACGTAACTGAAGTGGCGACGTCAAAGAACCTCAGTCGTCGACGTCCTCCCGACGAATCTGGCCACCTAACCCTGACAGTTTCTCTACAAAATGGTCGTAGCCGCGATCGATGTGTTCGGCATTGACGACGGTGGTGTAACCGTCTGCGGCCATCCCGGCAAGAACGAGCGCGGCACCGGCGCGGATATCGCAGGCATCGACCGGACAGCCACTCAGCCGATCGACACCTCGGATGATCACGTGCTGGCCTTCGATCTGGACATCGGCACCCATCCGGTTCAACTCGCCCACATAGCGAAAGCGCGCCGAGTAGATGTTCTCCGTGATTACGGACGTGCCGGCAGCCCCGGACAGCAGCGCCACCATCTGCGGATGCATGTCGGTGTGAAACCCGGGATACGGAAGAGTCGCGAAATCAACCGGCGTCGCCCGCTCCGGACCCCGAACTGTGATCCAGTCCTCCCCGGCATCCCACTCGCAGCCTGCATCGGCGAGCTTGCGCAACTCCATCCTGAGATGATCGGGCACACAATCACGCACCGTCACCTCGCCGCCGGTGATGGCGGCGCCAACCAGGTAGGTCCCGGCGGCAAGCCGATCCGGCACAGCTCGGTGAACGGCAGGCGACAGACTCGGGACCCCTTCGATTGTGATCGTCGAAGTGCCGGCGCCCTCGATCGAAGCACCCATGTTCGATAGCAGCGCGGCGAGATCCTCGATCTCCGGCTCACGAGCGGCATTTCCGATCCGCGTGGTGCCCTTCGCCATGACACCGGCGAGCAACAGATTCTCGGTGGCCCCGACCGACGGGAATTCGAAGAAGACCTCGGCTCCAGCCAAGCCGTCGGGGGCGGAAGCATGGAGTACCCCGTGGACAAGCTCGAATTCGACTCCCATTGCCTCTAGCCCTTCGAGGTGGATGTCGATCGGACGAGACCCGAAGTCGTCACCTCCGGGTAGAGCCACCCGAGCCACTCCGGTACGAGCCAGTAGGGCACCCAGGACGAGAATCGATGCTCGCATGCGTCGCACCAGGTCGATTGGCGCCTCAGGAACGAGGTCGTCGGGGACTTCGATTGTCACCGCCGAG
>JAZGIX010000180.1:0-2991 GCA_036482315.1 Acidimicrobiia bacterium
TCGACCTGGCAGCCGACCCCGCAGAAATTGCAGGTGGTGCGGGTCTTATCGAACGCCTCGGGTGGGAGATCCGGCGCTCGTCGCTCCGTCAGGGCGCCGGTCGGACAGGTGTCGATGCAGCCGCCACAGAGCTCGCAGGTCGTGTCGAGCAGACCGCGGTCGGCTACCGTGGCGACGGTGGTTTCCGCGCCTCGGTAGGCGAGCGCGATGGCGCTCACGCCCTCCACCTCGTCACAGTAACGTGTGCAGCGGGCACACAGGATGCAGAGCTCCGGGTCGAATGAGATGTATGGGTTCGAGTCGTCCGGTCTGCCGTGCCGTGGCGCCTCCACGGCCTCCAGCGGGAGCGATCCGAATTCGTTGACGAGGTCTCGGAGGACGTTTCCGTTCGCTGTTTGAACGGGTGTCCCCGAAGCATCGAGCCGATGATCTGCCGCGTAGAGACCGAGCAGGACCCTGCGGTGGCGATCGATGCGTTCCGATCTGGTTGCCACCTGGACATCAGGGGTGGCTTCCCAGGTGCAGGCGGGCTGCAGACGGCGTTCCCCGGACACTTCGACCAGACAGATGCGGCAGCAGCCGGCACCGTCGAGGCGCGGGTCGTCGCAGAGGGTGGGAATGGGGACGCCGGCCCGCGTGGCCACCTCGAGAATGGTCTCTCCGTGCTGAGCCTCGAAAGCTCGACCGTCGAGATGCACCGTGAACGTACTCATGCGTGCCTCCGGTCCGATCTTTTTCCGAATGCGGCGGGAAAATGCCGGCGGGCGCTCTGCAGCGGTTCGGCGGCGACCATGCCGAGACCACAGATGGAGCCCTCCGCCATTTCCCAAGCCACGTCGTCGATACGGTCCAGCAGTTCAGGGTCTCCGTGCTCGAGATACCGCTCGAGGCTCTGCCGAACATACCGGGTGCCGATGCGGCACGGCGCGCACTGGCCGCAGCTCTCCTCTTCGAAAAACTCGGCCTGCCAGAGGGCGGCCTCTGCGATATCCACGGTGTCGTTGAGAACCACCACACCCGCGCTGCCAAGCATGCTTCCAATTCGGGCCATGGACCCGTAGTCCAACGGGATGTCGCGATGGCTGATGGGGAGGAAACCCGAAGACGCCCCTCCTGGGCTGAAGGCGAGCGGTGTGCCCTGGTAGCCCCCGGCGGCATTCACGAGCTCGTCAAGGGTGACGCCGAGAGGGAGCTCATAGACACCGGCATGATTCACGTGTCCAGATAGGCTGTAGAGCTTGGTGCCTGCTTCGGTGCGCCCCTGTGAACGGAACCACTCACCGCCACGTCCGACGATCGACGGCAGACAGGCCAGGGTTTCCACGTTGTGGACCAGGGTTGGTTTGTCGCGGTAGCCGGCCTCGGTCGGGAAGGGCGGTTTGAGACGCGGCATACCCCGGCGTCCTTCCATCGATTCCAGGAGAGCGGTTTCCTCACCGCAGATGTAGGCGCCGTGCCCCACCACGATGCGAACGGGTGTGCCCTGTAAGTGCTCTCCGTTCTCCTTCAATGCTTTCTCGAGATTGGCCCGTTCTTCCTTGAACTCACCACGGATGTAGATGATCGTCTCCTGGGCCTGCACGGTGAGCGCTGCGATGGCGATGCCCTGGACGAGCAGGTCGGGTCTGCGCAGCATCACGTCGCGGTCCTTGAATGTGCCGGGTTCGCCCTCATCGGCATTGCACACGAGGTAACGCTCCGCTTCCTCCTGGGCGCACATGGCACGCCACTTGACGTGGGCCGGGAAGGCGGCACCGCCACGACCCTGCAATCCCGAGGCCTCGAGCTCGTTCAACAGAGCTTCACGACGCATCGTGCGAGCGCGAGCCAGAGCCGTGAAGGACGCTTCAGGGACGCCGCCGAGATTGATCGGCAGGTCCGAATCGTCCGGGAGGACGCTGCCCTCCCTTCCGCTGTGGGACACCAGGGAGAGATCCTCGGACAACGATACCGGCGCCCGATCGCACTGGCCGAGGCAGCTCACGCCCGTGTGGGCCTCCCCCAGGTTGCAGAGCTCGTCGCTCACTTCGGCCGATCCGGCGAGACGGCAGGAAAGACCCCGGCATACACGGACCCCGGCCGGCTCGCCACCGAGCAGCGAATAGAAGTGCCCTGCGCCCCAGACACGTGCCTCGGCGACGCCTGTTGCAGCGGCCACGCGGGACACGCTCGCCTCGTCGGCGCCCCCTTCCAGGGAGAGGAGTTCGAGAACGCGTTCGTGTGCAGTGTCATCATTGCGCATCAGACGAGTCCTCCCGTCGACCAGGTGTTACCCATCACCGGCAGCGATGCGTTCAGCGCCCGCATAGATGTTGAAACGGCCTTCACGAACAAACCCGAGCAAGGTGATGCCGAACCTCTTCGCCAGATCCAGTGCCAGACTCGAGGGTGGTCCGACCGCCGCAACGATCGGGATCTGCGCGGCCAGTGCCTTTTGCAGAATCTCGAAGCTGGAACGCCCGCTGACCAGCAGCAGCCGGTCTGAGATGGGTACGCGTCCACCTCGCAGCTCCGTACCGATGACCTTGTCGACTGCATTGTGGCGGCCCACGTCCTCGGCGCACCCCGCGAGCGTCCCCTGATCCTCAAACAGGGCCGCTGCGTGCAGTCCACCGGTCTGCCGGAACACCGGTTGGCTGGCGTAAAGAACATCGGGCAGCGAATGTACGATCGACTCCGCGACCCGGAAGCCGTTGTCCGGCACCCTCGGGGCGGATTTGATTTCCAACGCCTCGAGGGAGGCTTTGCCGCAAACGCCGCAGCTCGACGAGGCGTAGAAGTTGCGTCGTAACCGATCGAGATTGAAGTCGACACCGTCGACGAGATCCACACGCACCGTGTTGCAGGCTGCACCAAGGGCCCCTGCCGGTACGCAGTGTGAGATGTTTTTGATCTCGCCCGGGCTTTGAATGACCTGTTCCGTGAACAGAAACCCTGCGGCGAGGTCGAGATCGCGGCCGGGGGTGCGCATGGTGACGCACAGGCTGTCCG
>JAZGIX010000181.1:0-12416 GCA_036482315.1 Acidimicrobiia bacterium
GCGCTGCACAGCCATGCTGCTCCTGTCGCTGACCCGGCCCAGAATACCGAGCCGCCTCCGAAACGAGTGTCAAGCGGCACCAAACGGCGGCTACGGACAACGGACACCGTCTCCTGCTCTTGCTCAGTCGTCCTCTATCGGTACCAGGGTGAATGAGGAGATGGCTGCGTCCTTGCCGACATCCATCACCTTTACCCCGGTGGCGGCCCGCTTCTGGCGGCTGATGGTGTCGGTCGCCATGCGAATCACTATCCCGTCGGTCGAGGTCACGAAGATTTCGGCGCCCTGCCACACCGCTCGGGCTGCGACCAGCGTGCCCCTGACCCGGGTCAATTTGAGAGCCATGACGCCCACCCCCCCGCGCTTCTGGGCCCGGAATTCAGCCATCTTGGTGCGCTTGCCGTATCCACCGCTGGTCAGCAGCAAGACTTCGTCGCCGTCCTCGTCGGAGGCGGCCGATACCACTTCGTCGTCGTCGCGCAGCCTGATACCGCGGACGCCCTGGGTGTCGCGACCCATTGGTCTGATGTCTGACTCCTTGAACCGAATCCCCATGCCCTTCTGAGTGAACAACAACAGTTCGTTGTCGCCCGTCGTGGTACGAACCGAAACAACCTCGTCGCCCTTCTTGAGATTGATGGCGATCAGTTGGTTCTGCCGGCTGTCGTACTCAGAGAATTTGGTCTTCTTGATCTGCCCCTTCTTGGTGGCGATCACCAGATACTTGGCCGTCTCGTAATCTCTCATGTCGACCACGGTCTCGATCGCCTCGTCGGGTTGCAGCGGCATCACCGACTGCGCCAAGACGCCCTTGGCGGTGCGGTCCTTGCGCGGCAGTTCGTGGGCCTTGATCCGATGGACCTGACCCCGGTTGGTGAAGAAGAGCAGATATGAGTGTGCCGTCGTATGGAGCACCCGAGTGATCGCGTCGTCTTCGCGCAGACTGTCGCCCTTAACTCCACGCCCCCCGCGGCCCTGCCGGCGATAAGCCGAGGCATTGACCGCCTTGAGGTAGCCGTTCCCGGTGATGGTGACCACGATCTCTTCATCAGCGATGAGGTCTTCCAGCGAGAGATCACCCTCATCGGGGATGATCCGGCTGCGACGCTTGTCGGCGAACCCCTCACGGATCTCTTCGAGTTCCCCGGCGATCAGCTTACGGCGCTTGGCCGGGCTCTTGAGCAGGCCGGTGAGATACTTGATGAGCTTCTGAAGCTCGTCATATTCGGCGCGCAACTTGCTGGTTTCGAGTGCAGTCAGCCTCCGTAGCGGCATATCGAGAATGTGCTGCGCCTGTACCTCGGACAGTTCGAACGTCTCCATCAAGGCGTCACGAGCAGCATCGGTGTCCTTCGACCCGCGAATGATCTTCACTACCTCGTCGATGTTGTCGAGGGCAATGAGCAGGCCTTCGACGATGTGGGACCTTGCTTCGGCCTTGCCGAGTCGGAACTGGGTCCGCCGCTCGATCACCTCCATCTGATGATCGACGTAGTGGCCGATCATCTGGACAACGTTGAGAGTCCGGGGTACCCCGTCCACCAGGGCGACCATGTTGACTCCGAACGTGTCCTGGAGTTGGGTCAGCTTGTAGAGCTGATTGAGCACCACCTGGGGAATGGCATCGCGCTTCAACTCGATGACCATTCGCATGCCGTTGCGGTCGGACTCATCACGCAGGTCGGAGATCCCGGTGATCTTCTTCTCGCGCACCACCTGTGCGATCTTCTCCATGATTCGGTCGCGCGACACCTGATACGGGATCTCGGTGACGATGATCGCGGTGCGCCCCTTGCGGATCTCCTCGACATCACAAACGGCCCTCATCTTCACCGAGCCGCGGCCGGTCAACAAGGCGTCGCGCACGCCCTTGTTTCCGAGGATGAATCCGGCGGTCGGAAAGTCGGGACCGTTGACGAACTGGAGCATGTCCTCGGCCGTCGCCTCCGGATTCTCGAGTACGTGGAGCGTGGCGTCGATGATCTCACCGAGGTTGTGTGGCGGAATGTTGGTCGCCATGCCGACCGCGATTCCGGTCGACCCGTTCACCAGGAGATTGGGGTAGCGGGCAGGCAGGACGAGCGGCTCGGTCCGCTCCCCCGAGTAGTTGTCCCCGAAATCGACTGTCTCCTCGTCTATCCCATCGAGCAGGTGTGCCGCCAACTTCTCGAGCCGGCACTCCGTATAACGCATGGCTGCCGGCGGATCGTCGACCGTTCCGAAGTTTCCCTGCGGGGCGATGACCGGGTACCTGGTCGCATGCTCCTGCCCCAACCGGACAAGGGCGTCGTAGATAGCGTCGTTCGAATGGGGATGGAACCAACCCATGACGTCGCCGACGACGCGGGCGCTCTTGCGGAATGGACCATTGGGTCGAATTCCCGAATCCCACATAGCAAAGAGAATGCGGCGATGAACCGGCTTGAGTCCGTCACGGACATCGGGGAGAGCTCGCGAAACGATCACGGACATCGCGTACTCCAGGAAGGAGGTCTTCATCTCGAGCTCGATGTCGATGAGTTCGACGCGATCGCTAGTAGTCATTAGTCGTTAGTCCTTAGTCCTTAGTCATTAGGAAGAGGAGAGTGATTGGATTGCATGCTGCAATCTGCTTGCTCTGCATCAGAAATCCAGGAACCGAACGTCTTTGGCGTTCTGTTGAATGAAGGTGCGCCGGGCGGCGACGTCGTCTCCCATGAGGGTCTGGAAGATGTCGTCGGCCAGGGCGAGGTCCTCCAGACCGACCCGCAGCAGCACTCTCTCGTCGGGATCCATCGTTGTATCCCAGAGTTGCCCGGCATTCATCTCGCCCAGACCTTTGTACCTCTGCAGAGACCACTTCTTGCCCTTGAATTCCTCCTTGACCTCCTCGAGATGAAGGTCGCTGAAGGCCCAGGCCGACTTCTTGCCGGCCTTGATCTGGAAGAGTGGCGGCTGGGCGATGTATACATACCCGTTATCGATGATCTCGCGCATGTGACGGAAGAAGAAGGTGAGCAGCAGTGTGCGAATGTGGGATCCGTCGACGTCGGCGTCGGTGAGAATCACGATCCGGTGGTAGCGAGCCTTCTCGATGTCGAATTCCTCACCGATGCCGGTACCGATCGCAGTGATCAGCGATTGGATCTCGTTGTTCTCCAGCACCTTGGTGAGGCGATGCTTCTCGACATTGATGATCTTGCCTCGGATCGGAAGGATCGCCTGGAACTCGCTGTTACGAGCCTGCTTGGCCGAGCCTCCCGCAGAGTCGCCCTCGACGATGAACAATTCGCTCAGGGCCGGGTCGCGCGACGAGCAGTCGGCCAACTTGCCGGGGAGTCCCGAAGACTCCAGCAGGCTCTTGCGCCGCGTGAGGTCGCGGGCCGCTCGTGCCGCCATGCGAGCGCGGGCTGCGCCAACACACTTCTCGACGATCTTGCGGGCATCACCCGGATGGCGATTGAGCCATTCGGGGAGGAGCTTGTTGAGCGTGACCTCGACGAAGGAACGTATCTCCGTGTTGCCGAGTTTCGTCTTCGTCTGTCCCTCGAACTGAGGTTGGCGCACCTTGACCGAGATGACGGCGGTCATTCCCTCCCGAACATCCTCACCAACCAGGTTGGGGTCCTTCTCCTTGAGGATGCCGCGGTCCCGGGCGAATTCGTTCATGGCCCTGGTGAGCGCCTTGCGGAATCCCTCTTCGTGGGTACCGCCTTCGACCGTATTGATGTTGTTTGCAAAGGTGAGGACGTTCTCGGTGTATCCGGAAGTCCACTGGAGAGCAACGTCTATCTCGGCATCGCCACCGCCCTGATCGAAGTTGACCACCTGGGCGTGAAGCGGTTCGCGCTTCGCATTCAGATGCCTTACGAAGTCGACCAATCCCCCGCTGTATTTGAAGGTGTCCTTCACCTGAGGTGATGGCCTCTCATCTATCAGCCGAATGTCGAGGCCCTGGTTGAGGAAGGCCATCTCGCGCAGTCGGGAGGCGACGGTCGCGTAATCGAAATCGATCGTCTCCTTGAAGATCTCTTCAGATGGATGGAAAGTGACCGTGGTGCCCGATCTCTTGGCCGCAGCACCTTTCTTCAATTTTCCCTTGGGAGTACCCATTGCAAACTCCTGGGTCCACCGGAAGCCGTCTCGCACCACCTCTACCGACAGGACGTCGGACAGGGCGTTGACGACCGAAACACCGACACCGTGGAGACCGCCGGAAACGGTATAGGCGCCGCTTTCGAATTTGCCGCCGGCATGCAGGGTCGTGAGCACGGTCGTAACGGCCGGCAAACCCGTCTTCTGGTGCTTGTCCACCGGGATACCGCGGCCGTTGTCCTTGACGGTGACACTGGCGTCTTCGTGGATGGTGACGTCGATGCGAGTACAGAAACCCGCCATCGCCTCATCCACTGAGTTGTCGACCACCTCCCAGACCAGGTGGTGAAGACCGCGCGGACCGGTCGACCCGATGTACATGGCCGGGCGCTTGTGAACCGCCTCGAGACCTTCGAGAACTGTGATGTCCTTCGCTTTGTACGAGGCCGCGTTCTTCCCTGCCACTGTGAATCCTTCAGTCGTCCGGTGTCGTTTGCGATGGCTCCGGCCTTGCGGTTGCGCCTACCTCAACCGCAGTGAGTCCGGTACGAACAACCCGTTCTATATCCCGCTCGGGATCGGTTCGGCTGCCCCTATCAGACCCTCGCTGACACTGGTGTAAGTATAGCCTCGACCGGTGTCGGAACAAGGGTCGGCGAAGGGGTCCGGGTCACGCAAAACCCCTGGTCAGAGGCCCTTTTTGCGATTGCCTACTCTAATCCTGACCCGATCGATCGATCCCTCTCCGAAGTGGCTTGTGAGCCGGTCCAGCAGCGGCCCCACCCGGTACTTGAGCAGACTGGCGGCAGCGCCGTCGGGGACCTGCACCACCAGCTCACCATCCTTGAGTCCGACCGGTTCCGCCACCCCGGCAAAGGGCTCTCCGGCGACGTTCTCCCAATTCTCGACCAACTCGGCTAGAGACAGAGAGGTCGGCATCCCCATACGCTCCAACAACGCATCGAGATCCTTTCCTATCGGTTCCAGATCATGCCTCTCTGTCATGACACACTCACTCCGCCGGTGCTCACCGTCCAACGATCCCCCACCAGTGGGACCTCCTCCTCCCGAGCCGAAGTGACAAACACCTGCCCCTGGGGGAGCTGCTCCACAAGCCTCTCTCCCCGCCCCGGATCGAGCTCGGAGAAGACATCGTCCAGCAAGAGAACAGGTGGGGTACCGCGCCTGTCCAGCAACACCCTGTAGGCGGCAACCCGCAGACCGAGAGCGATAGAGCGCTGCTCGCCTTGGCTCGCCCGGGTACGGACGTCGCGACCATCGATGAGCATCACCACCTCATCCCGATGCGGCCCCACAGTCGTGATGCGCCGATCGAGGTCCCCGGTCCGAGCCTCGGAGAGACCTTCGGCAAGCAGATTCCGTAGCTCACCCACAGTGCTCTCACTATCTGGCTCCCCCAAGCCGGCTGCTTGATATCTCCACTCAACGCGTCCCGGTCTCTCTGAGAGCTCACCGTAGAGGTCCGCTACGACAGGTTCGAGCAAGGCCACTACCGCCAGCCGTCTGGCTAAAACTGCCGAGCCCAGGGACGAGATCTTCTGATCGAGGACGTCGAGTGTGGTGACGTCTGCGTTGCGGCCGTCTCTTCTCAATAGGGCGTTCCGTTGCCGGACGGCTCTCTCGTACTCGCTGAACTCCGAAGCGGCCACCGGCCACACTTGGATCGCTGCCTCGTCGAGGTAGTCGCGGCGGTACGCCGGCCCCCGCTTCACCAGGTCGAGGTCGTCGGGCAGAAAGGCCACGAGGGCCACTCGCTCTGCGACCTCGGCGCGTCCCTTGGGTCTCTTGCCATCCAGCAGCACGCTACGGCGTCCCTGCGCCGGGACGGACACCTCTACCAACGACGATCTGTCCGCCGCCATGAACTCACCCCTGATAATGGCCTCGTCCGCTCCGTCGGCGACCAGCGAGGCATCCGGGGCGCTCCGGAACGACTTGAGCGAAGCCAGATAGCCGATGGCTTCCAAGATGGAGGTCTTCCCCGTCCCGTTGTCTCCGATTAGAACGTTTACGCCCGCCCCCGGCTCGAACCGAAGCAACTCGTATGCCCGGAATCGCGCGAGCTCAAGCCAAAGAAGCCTCATAGGAGTCCGTAGCCAGTACCCAGTAGCCAGTAGCCAGTAAGCGCACGGCGCAGGTCAACGCGTACTGGATACTGGGTACTGGCTACCAATCCCATGCGCCGCTGACCTTTGTGTGGTCCGACAGCCCTTACAAACGGACCGGCATCAACAAGTAGAGAAAGTCCTCTCCCTCACCGCCCCGAAGGACGCCCGGCTTGAGTGGATCGAGGACGTCCAGGACCACCGTCTCTTCTTCGACCGCGTTGACGCCGTCGTTGAGATACCTGCTGTTGAAGGCAATGGTCATATCTTCGCCGTTGTACTCCCCTTCAACGTGCTCTGTTTCCCCGCCAACATCTTGGCGGGACACGCTGAGTTCCACGCCGCCGGACGAGAGCGCCAGGCGGATCGGAATGTGATCTTCGGCGACCAGCGAGGCGCGGTCGATGGCGTCCAGCAGGGCTGCGCGACTCACCTGGAGCCGGCTTGGGTAGGACTCGGGAATGAGTTGCCGGTAGTTCGGAAAGGCTCCTTCGATGACCCGGGCCGTGAGGGTCCCCCGGCTCGAGGAGAACGTCGCCTCGCGGCCACCCACAGCCACTTGCAGGTCTGCAGCACCAACGCTCCGACCGAGTTGCTTGAGGGCGCGAACGGGGACGAGGCCGGAGAGGTCGGCGTCGACGGCAGGCACATCACGGACCGCCAACCGGTAACTGTCGGTGGCTACCAAGCGGAGTTTCCCCTCTTCGTGCTCGAAGAACACGCCGGTCAGGATCGGTCGGGCGTCATCGGTGCTGGCGGCAACCATGACCTGACCCAGTGCTTCACCAAAGGCGTCTCCGTCTACGCCTACTGCCTCGCTCAAATCGGGTTCATCTATCTTCGGGAACTCATCGACCGAGAGCTCCCGAAAGCGGAATCGGGGACCCCCGCCTGTGATCTCCACCTCGCCTTCCTTCGCTTCGAGGACCACTGCTCCCGGCGGGAGCTTCCGTACGGCTTCGGTGGCGAGCCGGGACGGAATAACCGTTTGTCCCTCTTCGATGGTCTCGACTTCGAGGTCGGTTCGCACCGTCACCTCGAGATCGGTCCCCGTCACCCTCATGGTCTTGCCCGTTACCTCGACCAGGACTCCCTGGAGAATCGGCAACGGTGACCGGGTCCCTACTGCGCGCCCAGCTCGGCTCAACACGTCGACGAGATCATCCCTCTCAGCTCGGATACGCACAGGTTGTCCCTTTCCTTCTTCTGTTTCTGTAATTGAATTGAACTAAGTAGTAGTAGTAGGGGGTGTGGATTGTGGAAGACCTCGCAAAACCCCAGGTTGAAGAGGGGTTGGGGGATTCACACCCTGTGGACCGAACACCCCTGTTGCCCACAACCCGAGTAGAGGGCTGGGGGAAGTGTGGAGAAAGGACAGAGTTGTTCACGGGGTTCTCCGCAGACCTTGCATCAGGGCAGTGACACGATCGAACATCATTTCGTCTTCCGACATGAGACGGCTCACGGTGTTGATCCCATGCAGCACGGTGGTGTGATCCCTGCCACCAAAAATGGTGCCGATCTTGGGTAGGGATAGATCGGTGGTCTCTCTGACGATGTACATGGCTATTTGGCGTGCTCTTGCAAGAGGCTGGTGGCGCCGTGGCCCTTCCAGGTCAGCGATTGAGAGACTAAAAGCCTCGGCAGTGGCGGCCAGGATCCGTCCCGGACTGACCGGAGCCTTGGAGTGTGCCGGACCGAGGTCCTGGAGCACATCTTCGGCCATTTCGAGATTGATCGGCTGATGGGTGAGAGCGGCGTAGGCGGTGACCCGGGTGAGGGCGCCTTCGAGTTCCCGGATGTTGTCCACCACACGGGTTGCGATGAATTCGAGTACCGGCTCAGGAATGGGTTGCGGCGCGAAAGCGGCGTTACGTCGGAGGATTGCCAGGCGTGTCTCGACGTCGGGAGGCTGGATATCGGTGGTGAGACCCCACTCGAATCGGCTGCGGATACGTGCTTCGAGGTTGGTGAGACTCTTGGGGGGACGGTCGGCAGAGAAGACGAGTTGCTTGCCGGCCTCGTAGAGAGAGTTGAAGGTATGGAAGAACTCCTCGAGGATCTGTTCTTTCCCCTCGAGGAACTGAACATCATCGAGGAGAAAGAGGTCCACGGTCCGATAGTGCGCCTTGAACTCGTCCATCCGCTTCTTGCGGATGCTGTCGATGAAGTTGTTGAAGAACTCTTCGGACGACACATACGAGATTTCTAGCTGCGGGTGGAGCAGCGCCGAGTGCTGGGCGACGGCGTGCAAGAGGTGAGTTTTCCCCAGGCCAGATCCGCCGTAAACGAACAGCGGGTTGTAGTTCCCGCCGGGTTGTTCGGCTATCGCCATCGCCGCCGCGTGGGCAAAACGATTGGACGGGCCGACAACAAAATTCTCGAAGGAGTACTTGGGAAGGAAACGTTGTGGTGCAGGCGATTCCTCGGCCGGTGCCGGAAGAGCATCCGTCGGTTCTGGGTCGGGGTCTTCTTCGGGCAGGGGCTCGTAGTCTGGTTCGTCGGGGGCGGAAAGCTCGACGGTAAGCCCGGAACCAAAGGCTATCGCCACGGCATCTTCAACCAACGGCCGGAACTTCTCATTGACCCAGCGGAGATGGAACTCGCTGGGTGCGGTGATGTGAATCACGTCGTCGGCGATCGACTCTGGTTGGAGCCCATCGAGCCAGGTCCTCCAGGTGACCGGGGTGACGCGTCCACGGAGCGTCTGCCGGAACTGTTCCCAGCTCTCGGCGGCCGGATGCGCTTCCACGTATTGCCTCGCAGTGCCCTTGAACTACTACTTCTCTTCTCCACAGGAGTATCCACACCTGTGGAAAAGCCCCATTTCCCCTATCTGGACCCATCCATCGGGTCGGACAGTCTCCGGACCGCCCAGTGCGGGAAGTAGGCAATCGATCGATCCGGTGGAAGACGAGTATATGGGTTGGCGAGGGGCCTCTACAAGAGAGACAAAACCGACCTTATACACACCTGGAGAGGACACTGGTGTTCCCCTATAGGCCTTATATATCAACGGATCCTGGCCACTTTGGTCTGAGCGGCGGACCCTCCGATCGGTCGATTCTATGTGTTGTTGGCCTTGATCTATCTTTCGCGACTCAAATCCATTTCTCGCGACCACGGTCTGAGACGACTTCCACCTTTGACAAGCCCTCCGACCACCCGTAACCTCCCGTCCCGACGCACTCCCCCACTCTTCGGGACGTCTCCCATGAAACGCACGTACCAACCGAATGTTCGACGCCGCAAGCGCAAGCACGGCTTCCGGGCCCGCATGCGGACCCGGGCAGGTCGCGCCCTGCTCAAGCGCCGTCGCAACAAAGGTCGTCGCCGCGTCTCTGCGTAGGGGTCGCCCCTACGCATCTCTTCGGACTCGTTCTGACATCGGGAGGGTGCGCCGGATCGGGATCCGACACCGGATCGGCGGCATCACAGTCTTCGCCGCACCCGGTGTGTCGGGACGGTGCCGAGCCGCGTTCGTCGCAGGACGCGCGGTCGGGCCGGCGGTGCAGCGCAATCGCGCCAAGCGTCGCTTGCGCGAGGCATTTGCCCAGGTTCCGATTCGGGTGGACCGCGACTACGTGGTGACGGCCACAGCGGCCGTCGCCGAGGTTCCCTTCGAGGACCTGGTCGCATGGCTCACTCGTGCCGTGACCGAGGAGGAGTAAGCGTGGCAGAAAATGAGAAGATCTTGCGGCCGTACCAGCCGGGCTGGTGGCTGCAACGTCTCATCCTCGCCTATCGCAAACTGATCTCTCCGATCTTGGGTCGTCGCTGCATCTATCTGCCGACTTGTTCGGAGTATGCGTTCGACGCCATTGGGGAATGGGGAGCCCTCCGGGGGACATGGATGGCCGTCAAGCGGGTCGGCCGATGCAACCCGCTCCGGGAAGGTGGATTCGATCCCGTGCCTAAGCGTACGGGTGGATCCACGAACGTCGAGGTGGAGGCACACTGATGTCTGCAATCTGGAATGGGATCCAGGAAGTTCTCGGCGGAATCCTCACCTTCTTCTACGGGGTTATTCCAAATTTTGGTATAGCGATCATTCTGCTCACGGTGACGATCGGATTGCTCCTATTCCGACTCACCCTCAAGCAGACCCGTTCGATGAAGGCAATGCAGGAGATCCAGCCAGAGATCAAACGGCTCCAAAAGGAACTAAAACACGACAAGCAGGCCCAACAGGCCGCAATGATGGAGCTGTACAAGGAAAAGGGCGTAAACCCGGCGGCCGGCTGTCTGCCCCTGCTCATGCAGATGCCGATCTGGTTTGCACTGTTCAGCGTCCTGCGCTCGTTTGCGTCTAGTGACGTGGCCGGGCGCTTGAAGTGGGTGTCGAGTGGCAGCGAACTCGAGACCGCGATAGTGAACGGTAAGACGCTCAGCTTCCTCGGGATGGATCTCACTAAGACACCGAGCGAAGTGGGATTCGGCGGAACGGAGGTGGTGGACGGAGCAGAGCAGGCATTTAGCGGAGATCTGGTGACGGCCATTCCCTACTTCATAACGATCATCCTGGTGATGGCGACGGCCTACTACCAGCAGAAGCAGACGATGGCCAAGAGCAAGAACCAGAACCAGCCACCGCAACCCGGGCAGGCCGTCATGAAGATTTTTCCATTCTTCTTCGGGTTCATCTCGTTCAACATGCCGGCCGGTTTGGTGGTCTACTTTGCGGCCAGCCAGATCTTCCGCATCGGACAGCAGGCGCTGATCATCAGCCTCGACGAGAAGCACGCCAGACAAAAGGCAGTCAAGGCCAAGGAAGCCAAGAAACAGAAGCCAGCAGCAGATCCGACACCAAGCGGAGACGACGCAGCATCGGGGAGTTCGACGACGGATACTCCCTCTCCCAAGCGCCGTCCCCAGGGGTCGAAGAAGAAGCGCGGCAAAAAGCGGAGGAGAAGGTAAGTGTCGGCAGTCGAATGGGTTGAGGTCAGAGGTAAGGACGTCGACGTCGCCGTGGCGGCCGCGGTGGAGGAGCTCGGGCTCGACGGCCCTGACGCCGCCGACGTCGAGGTGTTGCAGCAGCCGGAGCGGGGCTTTCTCGGCATGGGCGGTCAGGATGCCATTGTTCGGGTAAAGGCCAAGCAGACGTCGAGCAAGCGCCGCAGGCGCGGCGGGCGGGGGCGAGGCAACGGGAAGAAGTCCGAATCCAAGAGAGACGAACGAGATTCCAAATCGAGTGGAGGAAACTCCAAGAAGACTGCTGCCCGGAAACCGCAGCGCGCCTCGGGCGGCGGGGAGAAGAAGCCACGCAACGACCAGTCGCGGCAGCAGCGTCAACCGCAGCGCCGCAACACTGAGGCAGCAAGACCCAAGAAAGAGAAGGAGCCCAAGGTGGAAGTCGAAGTCGATCGGGGCGAGCAGGCCGAGATGGTCAAGGACTTCCTCGTGGGGCTCCTCGAGGCCTTTGGCCTCGAGGGTGACGTGGAGTGCAAGGTCGAGGAAGACATCATCCTGGCCAACATCACCGGCGAACAGACCGAAGCCCTCGTTGGGCCAAAGGGAGCAATCCTGCAGTCGATCATGGAGCTGTCGCGAACGATCGTGCAACGCAAATCGCAGGCCGGCGCCCGTATCCGGCTGGACATCGGTGGCTATACCGAGCGCCGTCGGGAGGCATTGCGGATCTATACCGGACGTCTGGTCGAAAAAGTGACCGAAGAGGGCGGAGAGATCATGCTGGAGCCGATGAACGCTGCCGACCGCAAGGTTGTACACGACGCGGCGGCAGATCTGGGTGGCGTGCGCACCTTTTCGGAAGGCGAAGAGCCCCGACGCTCGGTCGTCATCGCAGTTCTCGACGACGAGTGAAGTCGAGGCCCGAGTGTTCATAGTGAAGGGACCCCGAAGCGGGTCCCTTCACTTTTTGTTTGGCGGCACGCGGGGTCAGTCCCCCCTGGAGGGGGAGGGGTCCGACGAAGCCGGTCGGAGAGGGGGACTCTTTCCTCGTCACTAACCCCCCACCAATCGGCCTTCGGCCGATTGACTCCCCCCAAAGGGGAGAGTGATCAGAACCCCCCACCAATCGGCTTTCGTATCTAGCTCCGACGCTTCGGGTCCTACTCGGCCCCGAAATGCCTCCGCATGTCCGAGCCGCCTCCGGCGGCGCTGTCTAGTACCGATTGACTCCCCCCAAAGGAAAGGGAGAGTGATTCAGCACGGTGTTTCACGCGAAACAACACCGACTGGCGATTTGTCATGTTC
>JAZGIX010000182.1:0-6274 GCA_036482315.1 Acidimicrobiia bacterium
CGAGAGCCTCGTGATATCCCTTCAGGGTGCCGGGTGGCGCAAGGCGTGCGCCCAGAACCTCGTCGAGTACGCCGAATCGCAGCTGACAAACCGCAAGGGTGGCAAGGAAGAGTCAGACTGGGATTGAAGTCGGCGGCTGCGCCGCCTCCAGTGGTTAGTCCTTAGTCTTTAGTCACAGCAGGACGGGTATCGCGTGTTACTCGCGCAATTCTCGGTGGAAGAGATTCGCCTGCTGTAGCGTTCAGTGGGCACGGACCGATCAAACCAGGAGTGGCGGAGGACCGACGGCAAGGGGGTCCCCGATGGCCGACGCTCTGAAGACATCGAAGCTCGTATACGAAAAACTCGTCTCCATGGCAGACGGACCCGTAATCGCGATGAAATCCTGGAACGGGGAGTTGTGGGGGCCGAGCAGCGCTCCCGCCACGATCGTGCTCAACCACCCCGGTGCGCTCCGCGCCTTGCTGTTGCCACCCAGTGATCTGACCGGTGGCGAGGCATACATCTTCAACGACGTCGATATCGAAGGCGACATCGGCGAAGCACTCAGGTTCGCGGCCGACCTCCAATCGAAAAAGGCCGGACGCCTGGACTCAATCAGACTGCTCAGGCAGTTGCGCAAGTTGCCCGCCGACAACAGACGCAGCGTCCACGGCCGTCCCAAGAAGATGGGTCGTCGACTCCACAGCAAGAATCGCGACAAGGCCTCGGTGACCGCTCACTACAACACCGGCAATGACTTCTTCCAGATGTTTCTCGACCCGGCGTTGGTGTATTCGAGCGCGGTGTTCCTGGATCCCGACGAGTCGCTAGGTGTTGCCCAAAGCCGCAAGCTCGACCTCATCTGTCGGAAGCTGCAACTGGAACCGGGACAACGGCTCCTCGACATCGGGTGTGGTTGGGGAGCGCTCGCGATCCACGCGGCACAAACCTACGGCGTGGAGGTCCTGGGCATAACTCTCAGCGCACCTCAGGCCGAACTGGCCGCCACGGCTGCCAGGCAAGCCGGGGTCGACGACCGCGTCACCTTTGAAGTTCGGGACTATCGCGAGGTCACCGGTCGATACGACGCCATCACCTCAGTGGGGATGTTCGAGCATGTCGGCAAGGGGCACCTGGCGACCTACTTCTCCAAGGTCCAGGGGCTGCTCGACCCGAAAGGGGTCTTCCTCAACCACGGCATCGTCACCCGGGACCGCCATATTCGTCGCGTCACTCCAACTTTCGTCAATACCTACGTCTTCCCCGACGGTGAGTTGGTCACGGTGGACGAGGTCATCGGAGAAGCGGAGGAGGCCGGTTTCGAGTTGCGCGATGTCGAATCGCTGCGCATGTCGTACGCCCTCACCCTCCGCCATTGGCTCACCGGCCTCGAAGCCAATCGTGACGCGGCAATCGAATCGGTCGGCGAGACCACGTATCGCATCTGGCGGCTCTACATGGCGGGCGCGGCCGTCGCCTTCGACTCGTCGGCCATATCGATATATCAGATGGTCCTGGAAGGCCCCGACCGTCCATGGACATTCGGACGCCATCACCTCGTGGCGAAAGATGAGCAGACAGAAGAGTTGTCCGTGATCCGTTATCCGTAGTCATCCGCTATCCGTCGTCCGTTATCCGTAGTCCCGGCGACGGATTCTCGCCACCGAGGCCGACGGCGGCGAGAGTCGTCCGAAGCGGTGGGACGAGCACGGACAACGGATGACCCGACGCTGCGTTCGCGCTGACCTGCTGGACGCGCGTCCTACGACCCCTAAACCAAGCCGGTCTGGAACGGTCCTAGGACTCCTCCTCCAACTCCTCGCGCAACGCCGCAATCTGCTCCCTCACACTCTCAAACGACCCACCGCCGGGTGAACGACGGGCCCGAACCGACTCCGCTGGATCGGTCAGTGATTCATCTCCGGGCCGGAAGACATCGTGGACCGCAGCCAACTCTTCGAACCCGACTCCTTCGAGGGTTCCGCCGTCTGAGTTCCGCGCCGCCACCAGGCGGCCGACGGCCTCGTGGGCCTCACGGAACGGGACGCCGCGTTCGACCAGTACCTCGGCAAGATCCAGTGCGGTGACGTCGCCGGACGGCGGGCTCGGGTGGTAGGCGGCGCCGGCGACCAATGTCGCCATCGCCACCAGAGCACTCTCGAGATCGTCGCCGAGTGCGAAAAGGTGCTCCTTGTCTTCCTGCATGTCGCGGTTGTACGAAAGGGGGAGGGACTTCATCATCGAGAGCAGACCGGTGAGCCGACCGATCGCCGATCCGGCCTTGCCCCGGGCCAACTCCGCCGGATCAGGGTTCTTCTTCTGAGGAAGGGCCGAGGAACCCGTGGAATGTCGGTCGGCCAGCGTGATCCAAGCGAACTCCGAGGACGACCAGAGCACCACTTCTTCGGCCAAACGAGAGAGATCGACAAACGTCTGGGTGCAACACCAGGCGTACTCAACCGCTTGGTCCCGCGACGACACCGCATCGAGCGAATTGGTGAAGACGGCATCGAACCCGAGATGAGCGGCGGAGACCGCCGGCGTAAGCGGCAAGCGCGATCCTCCTCCGGCTCCGGCCCCTAGCGGTGATACCTTCAGCCGCCCGAGTAGATCATCGAATCGCTCACGGTCGCGCGAAAACGCCCAGGCGTGAGCCAACAGATGGTGGGCGAACGGAACCGCTTGGGCGTGCTGCAGGTGGGTGTAGGACGGAACGATCATCTCACCCGACCGGTCGGCCACCACGACCAGCGCATTCATGAGTCCCGCAACGGCCGTGTCGAGTCGAGCGACCGAATCGAGCAGATACAACCGGAGATCGAGCGCGATCTGATCGTTGCGGGACCGGCCGGTGTGCAACTTGCCCGCAATCGGACCCACCAGTTCGGTAAGCCGTCGCTCGACCGCGGTGTGAACGTCCTCATCGGTCTCGGCGAACTCGAATCCACCTGCCGCCACCTCATCGGCAATCGATTCGAGACCACTCAGGATCTCGGTCACCTCTGCGGGCGGAAGGATTCCTGCAGAGCCGAGTGCGGTCACGTGGGCCACGGAGCCGGCCACGTCGACTGCCAGCAAGCGACGATCCGTCGTTGAGGCGGTGAACGTCCACACGGAATCGTCGGGAGCGTCGTCGAAGCGTCCTCCCCAGAGTGTCATTCGCCCTCCCCCAGACGCTTCTCGGCGAGCATCCGCAAGCGAAGTGCCTGCAGGCGTATGAAGCCGGCGGCATCGGCCTGGTCATAGACGTCGTCGGCCTCGAACGTGACGGTGGCCTGGTCGTACAGCGCATGCCCGTCGCTGCGGCGACCATCGACCGTCGCCATCCCTTTGTAGAGCTTGATCCTGGCTTCTCCGTTGACCCGTACCTGGACATCATCCATGAACGCCTGCAGTGCTTCGCGCTCGGGTGAGAACCAGAACCCGTTGTAGACCATCTCGGCGTAGCGCGGCACCAACTCATCGCGCAGGTGTTGGACCTCGCGATCCAAAGTGATCGACTCGACGGCCCGATGAGCGTGATAGAGGAGCGTCCCCCCGGGCGTCTCATAGACACCGCGACTCTTCATGCCGATGAAGCGATTCTCGACGAGGTCGATACGACCGACGCCGTGGGCTCCGGCCAGTTGATTGGCCAGCGTCAATAGCGCCACCGGATCGAGTCGTACGCCATCGATCGCTACCGGAGTCCCCTGCTCGAACGTCACCGTCACGATTTGGGGTTCGTCCGGGGCGTGTTCCGGGTCGGTCGTCATTCGGAACATTCCGGCCGGTGCCGGAGTCCAGGGGTCTTCGAGCACACCGCCCTCATACGAGACGTGCAGAAGGTTGGCGTCCATCGAATATGGCGATTCCGGTGTAACGGGAACCTCGATGCCGTGCTTCTCGGCATAGGCGACCAGATCGGCTCGGCCCTTGAGATTCCACTCGCGCCAAGGAGCGATCACTTTGATATCCGGCTTGAGCGCATAGGCCGAGAGTTCGAATCGAACCTGATCGTTGCCCTTGCCGGTGGCGCCATGTGCGATGGCATCGGCACCCGACTCCTCGGCAACCCGCACCAGACCCTTCGAGATCACCGGCCGCGCCAGGGAAGTCCCGAGCAGGTAATACCCCTCATAGATCGCGTTCGCCCGGAGCGCCGGGAACACGTAGTCGGCCACGAACTCGGCAGTGAGGTCTTCGGCGATGGCCTCTACCGCTCCGGTCTCGAGCGCCTTCAGACGGGCTTCCTCGACTTCTTCTCCCTGACCGATGTCGGCGGTGTAGGAGATGACCTCGGCGTTGTATTCGTCCTTGATCCACTTGAGGATGATCGAGGTGTCGAGTCCTCCCGAATAGGCGAGTACGACTCGATTCATACGTTGGCTCCCTGAGATTGCGAGGAACGGTATCAGTCCGCAGTGGAAGGTGGTCGAAATCAGTCTCCAGTTCCAGACGTGGGGGCCACAACCGCTACCAAACGCGCCTATCGACTCTGTCCGATCCCGCACGATGCCGAGAAGCCGGTGTATACGTCGACACCTCATGCGAGACGACGCCCGGTACTGGCTACTGGTTACTGGTTACTGGTCCATTCCCGCAGCAACTCTTCTGCCTTCTCCTCGCTGAAGGGCCCATGGTCGAGGCGGTGCTCGAGCAGGAAGTTCATGGCTTCGCCGACCTTGGGGCCGGGCGGCAGGTCCAGCAATTCCATGACGCGGTTCCCATCGATCGGGGGGCGAATGGCGTCGAGTTCCTCGCTCTTGCGAAGCTCGGTGATCCGCGCCTCCAACTCATCGATGCCTCGGTTGATCTGGCGTGCCTTCTTCTCATTGCGAGTCGTGACGTCACTGCGCACCAGGTCGTTGAGACGACCGAGGAGATCACCGGCGTCCCTGACATATCGTCTGACTGCTCGATCGGTCCATCCCATCTTGAAGGTGTGGGGTCTCATGTGGAGGTAGACCAGACGCGATACGGCGGCCACGTCATCCTTCGAGTACCTGAGTTGACGCATCCTCGCCTTGGTCATACGGGATCCGACCACCTCATGATGATGGAAGGAGACACCTCCCGCACCGAATTCGCGGGTCGCCGGTTTGCCGACATCGTGGAACAGAGCGGCGAGGCGAATAATCCGATCGGGGGGGCATTGCGCCACGACCGCGAACGTATGGGCGAGCACGTCTTTGTGTTGATGAATCGGATCCTGCTCAACCGCCAATCCGGGCAGCTCGGGAAGGAACACGTCGGCCAATCCGGTCGCCACGATGCCCTCCAGCGCAGCTGCCGCCCCCTCGCCGACCAGCAGTCGATCCAATTCGTCACGAATCCGTTCCGCGCTGATTATCGACAAACGGCCACTCAAAGAGGTCGCAGCCGCCAGCGCCGGTGAATCCGGCGTAAAACCGAGCGTGGAGGCGAACCGAAACAGCCGCAACATCCGCAGCGGGTCGTCGCCGAACGAGATCTCCGGGTCGAGAGGGGTCCGCAACAGACTCGCACCGAGGTCGATGAGTCCGCCGTGGGGATCGATGATCTCCGGCTCGGGGAGCAACCGCAGCGCCATGGAGTTGACCGTGAAGTCGCGGCGGGACAAATCCTCATCCAGGCTCGTAGAGAACGACACCACCGGATTACGACTGTCGTCGCGATATACCTCGCTGCGGAAGGTCGTCACCTCTACCGGAATTTCGTCGACGAGGCACCCGATCGTCCCGAACTCCTTGCCGATCGTGACTACGGCGCGGCCGATCCCGGGTAACACCACTTCGATCTGGTCCGGGGATGCCGCGGTCGTAAAGTCGTATTCGGGCGTGGGTCGTTCGCGATCCAGGAGCGCATCGCGCACACTTCCACCGACGAGAAACACCTCGTGGCCCGCGTCGGCAAATTCGCGGGCGACCCGCATCGGGACACCATCGGTGTCGAGCAGGCGTTCAAGCCGAGCCGGGATCATGGCGAGGATGGTAAGTCACCGGTCACCAGTCATCAGTCACCAGGTGGCAACCCCCCACCAATCGGCTGCGCCGATTGACTCCCCCCAAAGGGGAGAGTTGTCAGAAAAGGACCACTCCCCCCTGGAGGGGGAGTCGACCGACGAAGTCGGTCGGAGAGGGGGAACTCTTATCTTCAATACCCCCACCGGTCATCGCATCCTGATACACCAATCACAAGGTCCTGATCCCGGAACACAAGTCCACCCCCCAAGAGGGGGGAGTGATCAAGAGGTGGCGACTATTCCGAGCTGTTGTGCCCGCAGCTTGAGGTCGGCGGGCTTGGTGGCGTGACGGATCGCCTCTTCGAAGGT
>JAZGIX010000183.1:0-6414 GCA_036482315.1 Acidimicrobiia bacterium
TCCATTTCCTTGGCGGCGGCGAATACGTCCTCGATCCCGCCCTGCATGTAGAAGGCCTGCTCGGGGATGTGGTCGCATTCTCCGTCGACAATCATTCGGAACGACCGGATCGTGTCTGGAAGATCGACGGTCTTGCCTTCGATGCCGGTGAACTGCTCCGCCACGTAGAACGGCTGCGACAGGAACCGCTCGATGCGACGGGCCCGGCCGACGACCAGCTTGTCTTCTTCCTGGAGTTCGTCGATGCCGAGAATCGCGATGATGTCCTGCAGATCCTTGTACCGCTGTAGCACTCCCTGGACCTCGCGGGCGGTGTCGTAATGCTCATCTCCCACGATCCGCGGGTCGAGGATCCGCGAGGTCGAATCGAGCGGATCGACCGCTGGATAGATCCCTTGCTCGGAGATGCGCCGGCTGAGCACCGTGGTCGCATCGAGGTGAGCAAACGTGGTGTGCGGCGCCGGATCGGTGATGTCGTCGGCAGGCACATAGATGGCCTGGAGCGACGTGATCGACTTGCCCTTCACCGAGGTGATGCGCTCCTGGAGCGCACCCATCTCGTCTGCGAGCGTTGGCTGATATCCCACCGCGGAAGGCATGCGACCGAGAAGCGTCGACACTTCGGATCCGGCCTGGATGAATCGGAAAATGTTGTCGATGAAGAGCAGTACGTCCTGACCCATCTCGTCGCGGAAGTACTCGGCCATGGTGAGAGCCGACAGACCGACTCGAAGACGGACGCCCGGCGGCTCGTCCATCTGACCGAATACGAGAGCGGCCTTGTCGATGACCCCGGATTCCTGCATCTCTCCATAGAGGTCGTTGCCCTCACGGGTGCGCTCACCGACGCCGGCGAACACCGACACGCCTCCGTGCTGAGTCGCAACCCGGTGAATCATTTCCTGGATGACGACGGTCTTACCGACACCGGCACCACCGAACATGCCGATCTTGCCACCCTGCACGTAGGGCTCGAGCAGGTCGATCACCTTGATCCCGGTCTCGAACATCTCGCTTTGCGTGGCGAGCTCGTCGAATGCGGGGGCCGGGCGGTGAATCGGCCACCACTCGGTAGCGCCGACCAGCCCATCCTCGGTGTCGAGAGCCTCGCCGAGAATATTGAAGATGTGCCCCAGAGTCGCCTCTCCGACCGGCACCGTGATCGGTCCGCCGGTATTGCGAACCTCGGATCCCCGGACCAAGCCATCGGTCGGCTTCATGGCTACCACTCGCACCCGCGAGTCACCGAGATGCTGGGCGACCTCGCCGACCACCGTCTGGGACTCTCCCGCCACCATGAGGTCGAACTCCACAGCAAAGTTGATCTCGGGGAGCGCGTCCGGCGGGAACTCCACATCCACCACGGGGCCCGCCACCTTGACGATCCGGCCGGTGCTCAAAGCATCGCTCACGGGTTCTCTCCTTTATCCGTGCGTGAGCGCCTCGGCGCCCCCGACGATTTCTGAAATCTCAGTGGTGATCTCTGCCTGTCGCGCTTGGTTCGCTCGACGGGACAGGATCCGGACCAACTCTTCAGCGTTTTCGGTCGCTGCCTTCATCGCGCGGCGCCTTGCCGCGTGCTCCGATGCCGATGCATCGAGCAGAATCCCAAAGGCCGAGGCCTCGACATAGCGCGGCAGCAACCGGCCGAGGATCGTCTCGGCGTTTGGCTCAAACGTGTAGCCGGCCGAACCGGCCTCCGAATCCGAACCCTCGAGGGCCTCCGGTGGCTCGATGGGAAGAAGCGGCCATTGGATCGGTGTCTGGGTCAGAGCAGACACATACCGCGTCGTAAACACTTCGATCGAATCGACCTTGCCCTCGGCATAGTCGTTCATCACGACATTGGCGATGGCGCGGGCATCCCCGTAGCCGGGAGTGTCAGTGACCCCGAGAAACGCTTGCTCTACCTGATACTTGCGGTACTGGAAATACCCTTGGGCCTTCTTGCCCACGGCGTAGACGCGGGTCTCGATTCCGGCGTTCTTGTGCTCGATGAGCCTCGCCTCCGCCAGCCGCAGAATGCTGGAGTTGTAAGCCCCAGCCAAGCCGCGGTCAGATGTCACAGCGAGAACCCCGGCGGTCTTCAGTTCCCTGGCCTCGAGCAGGGCATGGGAGGCTCCGCCCGAGGCTGCAGCAACCTTCCGAATGACCTCATTCATCTTGTCCGTATACGGCTGAGCCGCCGACACCCGTTGCTGGGCCTTGACGATCCGGGAAGTGGCGATGAGCTCCATGGCGCGAGTGATCTTCATCGTCGACTTGACGCTGCGAATCCGCCGCCGGATCAGTCGGAGCTCGGCGCTGGCCATCGGTCTGCGCTACTCCCCGACCGTCTCGACGTAGGCGCTGATAGCCGCATCCAGGGCATCGCCCTCGGGCAGCTTGCCGGTCTCGAGAATCTCGTCGAGCAGACCCGGATGGCGCGTCCGCACATAATCCGCCAGGCCCGATTCGAACTCGGCGATCTTGCTCTCGTCCACCGCATCCATGAATCCCTTGGTGACGGCATAGATGAAGAGAACCTGCTCGGCCACCGGCACCGGCTGGTACTGGGGCTGCTTGAGCACTTCGACGACCCGACGTCCCCGCCCGAGCTGGGCCTGTGACGCAGCGTCGAGATCGGAACCGAATCCGGCGAAGGCCTCCAGCTCACGAAACTGCGCCAAGTTGAGGCGAAGCGAACCGGCGACACTCTTCATCGCTTTGATCTGAGCGTTGCCGCCCACCCGGGATACCGAGATACCGGCGTTTATCGCAGGACGCACACCCGAGTAGAAGAGGTCGGTCTCCAGGTAGATCTGACCGTCGGTGATCGAGATCACGTTGGTGGGGATGTAGGCAGACACGTCACCGGCCTTGGTCTCCACGATCGGCAGGCCGGTGAGCGATCCGGCCCCAAGCTCGTCATTGAGTTTGGCGCAGCGCTCCAGGAGCCGGCTGTGCAGGTAGAAGACATCGCCCGGGAATGCCTCGCGACCGGGAGGACGCCGCAGCAACAGCGATATCTCGCGATAGGCCACGGCCTGTTTGGAAAGATCGTCGAAGATGACGAGAGCGTGCTCGCCCTTGTACATCCAGTGCTGGCCGATCGCCGATCCGGAGTACGGCGCGTACATTTGCAGCGCCGGAGCGGCTGATGCCGCCGCGTTGACGACGACGGTGTATTCCAGCGCCCCGTGTTCGCTGAGCACCTTGACGACCTCGGCAACCGTCGTCGCCTTCTGACCAATGGCAACGTAGATGCACTTAACGCCGGTGTCCTTCTGATTGATGATCGTGTCGACCACGAGAGCCGTCTTGCCCGTCTGGCGGTCGCCGATGATCAGCTGCCGCTGGCCGCGACCGATCGGCGTCATTCCATCGATCGCCTTGATGCCGGTCTGGAGTGGCTCGTGCACGGGCTGGCGTTCCACGACCGATGGCGCCTGTGTCTCGAGCAGACGTGACTCCCCGGTGTCGATCGGGCCCTTGCCGTCGATCGGGGTTCCCAACGGATCGATGACGCGACCCAGCAGAGCATCGCCGACCGGAACGGAAAGCACGCGACCGGTCTGGCGTACGGCGTCACCCTCCTGAATGTGGGACGCTTCGCCCATGATCACTGCGCCAATCGAGTCCTCATCGAGGTTGAGTGCCACACCAAGGAGCCCACCCGGGAACTCCAGTAGTTCGGAGGCCATTGCGTTTCCCAGACCTTCGATCCGAGCCACTCCATCGCCGATAGCGGTGACGTAGCCGACGGTGGCGGCCTCGAGGCCGGGTGTCCACCCATCTAGGTTCTTGCGGAGCGCTTCTGTGATCTCCTGGGGATTGATGGTCAGTTTGGCCATGTTGCTCCTCAGCGCCTGTTCAACGTTTCACGAAGTTCTTGGATGCGATTCGACAGAGAGCCATCGATCACGATGTCGCCGACCTTGGCGACGATGCCGCCGACGATCGAGGGATCGACCACGGTCTTGACCTCGACGTCCTTACCGGTGGCTCGCGACAGCGATTCGCCGAGCCGGCCGATCGTCTCCTCGTCGAGTTCAACTGCCGTGCGAACCTCGGCGAGCACCTTGTTGCGCTCGGCGGCAGCACGCTCTGCCAGCCGGTCGGCGATCGCGGGGAGATCGGAGGTCATCCCCACCCCGACGACGAAGTTCACCAGATTGATCGCGAGCGACGAGGTCTTACCGCCAAGCAGGTCGTCGACAATGCCTTGCTTGCGCTCCAGGGGCAGTCGGGGATCGGTAAGTGCCGCCCGCAACTCTGCCGACGATTCGAACGCACGGGCGATCCGGAACAGCTCGTCACCTACACGGACGAGTTCGTCCTCCGCCTTCGCCACTTCGAAAATGGCGGTGGCATAGCCGTCAATGCGCTGGTCGGCGACCATCAGGCCTCCAGGCTCCCGAGATCGTCTATGTAGCGCTCGACAAGCTGACGCTGAGCCGACTCATCGACGCTGCCGGCAACGACCTTCTGTGCCAATTCGAGCGAAAGCGTCGCTACCTGGTCCTTGACCTGCGCGGCGGCGCGCTCCATCTCTGCCCCGGCGTCGGATCGGGCCTTGCCGCGGATCGTCTCCGCCTCTGCCTCCGCCTTGCCGACCAAGTCGGTTCGCAGCACGTCGGCGGCCTGACGGGCGTCCTCGACAATCGTGTTTGCTTCGTCCTTGGCCTGCGCCAACTGTTTCTTGTAGTCGTCGAGCAGGCTCGCGGCTTCTCGCTTCGACGTCTCGGCCTCCGTCAGCTGGCCGGTGATGGCCTCCTGACGAGCTGCCAAGGTTTCGGCGATCGCGGGGCGCACCTTCCACCAGATGAGGACGAAAACGATTGAAAAGGCAATGATCCCGGCGATCAGTTCCTCTATCTCAGGGATGACGAGGTCGATCCCCTCCGGGGGTGCCTCTTCGGCCGCCAGGTAGACGACCTGTGCCAACAGGTTGAACATCGTCTGGGTCTCCTCGGATTAGCCGGCGGCCAGGAAATAGAGGACGAACCCGATAAGGGCCAGTGCCTCCGTAAAGGCAATGCCCAGGAACATGGTCGTACGAACCATGCCGGCAGCCTCGGGCTGACGAGCCATGGCCTGGACGGCGTTACCGGCAACGATGCCGATCCCGATACCCGGGCCGATGGCAGCGAGGCCGTAGCCGATCAGGGCCAGAGGACCGCTGAGTGCTTCCATTGTTTCTCTCCTCCGATCAGTGTTCCGGATGTACCGACGTCTGGATGTAGACGGCGGACAACAGTGTGAAGATGTATGCCTGCAGGACGCCGACGGCGATCTCGAACAGGAAGATCCCGAAGCCGATGGTCATCCACAGGAAGCCCCACCCGGTGCGGATGCCGAGGTTGCCGGCGTTCGTGATGAATACGTACGAACTCACCAGCATGAGGCTGAGCATGACGTGTCCGGCCACCATGTTTGCAAAGAGCCGCACCGCCAGCGTCAGCGGCCGCAGAATGAAGGTCGACAGAAACTCGATCAGGCCCACCAGAGGCCGCAGACCGACGGGAACACTCTTGGGCCAGATGATCCCACCCAGATAGCCGAAGCCGTTCTTGACGAAGCCCACTATCACGAAGATGAGCCACGTCACCACGGACAAGAACAACGGGATCGCCATCCGCGAGGTCACCGGGAAGTTGATGAACGGAGTCACCTCGAACAGGTTGCCGATGAGCAGGAACATGAAGACGGCGAGCAGGTACGGGAAGTACTTGACGCCATCCGGTCCGATGATCCCGATCGCCACCTCGTCCCGCACGAACGAAACAAGAGCCTCGATGGCAGCGCCGAAACGGGTGGGAACGACGCGCCGCTTGCGAAAGCCGAACCACAGCAGGGCAATGGCAATAAAGGCTGCCAGGAACATGAGCAGCATGGCTCGATTGACATCGAAGCCACCGATAGAGAAGACGGTATGTGTCTCGAAGAGTTCATTGACGAACTCTGGAGTGCAGATGACTTCCTGCGTCGGGTCGCACTCGATCGCGACTACTAGCTGATCCACTCCAACTCCCTTTCACGTCCCTGTGCCACGGCGACTGCTTCCCACGCCAGCAGCGTCAGGAATGACACCACGATCGTGATCCCCAGCGCCGGGCGATCGATCTCTACCAGCGCGGCCACAGAGAACATTGTCACTGCAATGAACCCGATACGCAGGAAGAACCCAAACAGAGCGGCCGCATGATAGGCAGTCAACGAGATGCGCGCCGCCACCGTAAGCATCGCCCCATTGAGCAGAAAATACCCGACCACGATCAGTACTCCGATCAAGGACGCCAGCGCTCCATCCGGGCCCCGAATCGCCCAAAACAACAGGATGAGCACCGGTCCTACGACCACCGCTCGTCGGGCGGTGTGGCGGGCCATTACTACTTCAATGTCGTTCAGCATCCTGCTGCTCCCGTTGGGTTT
>JAZGIX010000184.1:0-2152 GCA_036482315.1 Acidimicrobiia bacterium
CAGCCTCCCTGGCGGTGCGGATAGATCGCTTGGAGGAGCGGCTTCGCCTCTTCGGCGAGCGCGAGCCCGTGGCCGCAGCATCCCCGGTTCCCGATCCTCCGGTTGTCGTCGCACCGGTCGCCCCAGAATCGAGCGGAGATGAGACCGAGACCGTCGTGGAGCCCCCTTCCTTGACCGTGGTGCTCGACGATGAAGCTGATGAGGATGACGGGGAGGACACCGTCTCGCCGCCGGCCGAAGCGATCGTCGATCAAGCCCCCGCCTCGTTGTCGCTGGAGGCGGTCGATGCGGCCTGGCCGGCAATCATGGCCCGAGTTCGTGAGGAGGCCGGGATGAGGCGCCACGCTCTCTTCCGCGAGGCTCGCCCGGCCGAGGTCGACGGTGACCGCCTTGTGCTCGAGGTGCCGGCCCACCTGCCGTTCCACCTCGCCCAACTGGGTGAGGATGACCGGCTCAACTCCATTGTGGCCTCTGCCGCGTCTGAGGCGCTGGAAGGGACCATTCGACTCGAATACCGCGTCGGTGCGGCGGACTCGACGGCACCCGCTCCCAAGCCGGTCGAGCCAGAGCGGGCACCCGATAAAGATCAACTTCTCGACGAGGGGGAAGCCGAGATCGATCCGACCGGCCTGGTGATCGACCTGCTGGGAGGCGAGATTGTCGACGACTGACTTTGTCAGTCGTCCGTTCTAGACGTCGTTGCGTTGTATCACCCGGACGCATTTGCCCGAACCTGGGATGCGTGCGGTCGAGTTTCCCGTACCAAACGCCGTTGCGTGATCCCGTGCCTACGTGTCTGCCCCCATGGCAAGGGCGTACGGTCGAGGTACCCGAATCCGACAATCGGGCATCGGGCATCGGGCATCGGGTATCGGGTATCGGGTATCGGGTATCGGGTATCGGGTATCGGGTATCGGGAAACGGGAAGACGCGGTACTGGATACTGGCTACTGGGTACTCTGTCCCTATGCCCCGAGGTCGTCCGCAGACGCCCGGCCGCTCCCAGATGCCGGGCAACATGAACCAGTTGATGCAGCAGGCCATGCAGATGCAGGCTGAGATGCAGCAACACCGTGACGAGCTGGCGACCAAGACTTTTGAGGGGACTGCCGGTGGCGGCGTGGTGACCGCCGTCGTGCGCGGCGACGGCTCGGTGGAACGGGTCATGATCGACCCTTCTGTGCTCGAGGACGCTGAAATGGTCGGGGACCTGGTTGTAGCGGCGATCAATCAGGCTCTGAGTGCGCTGAATGAGGAGGCGGCGGGCGGGATGGGCTCGCTCGGAGGGATCGACTTGGGCGGGCTTCTCGGCTGATGTTCGAGGCTCCAGTACAGAAGCTGATCGACGAACTGGCACGCCTTCCGGGGGTGGGCCGCAAGTCGGCCCAACGCTTGGCGTTTCACATCCTTCACGTCGAGGAGGCCGATGCCAAGCGCCTGGCCGATGCGATCATCGAAATGCGCACGACGGTCCGGCTCTGCTCGCGCTGCTTCAACATCACCGACAAGGAGGAGTGCTCGATCTGTCGTGATCTCCGTCGGGATCCTCGCGGCCTGTGTGTTGTCGAAAGGGCTCAGGACATCGTCGTTGTCGAACGGACCCAGGAGTTCAAGGGGCGCTACCACGTGCTCGGCGGGTCCATCTCGCCGATTGAGGGGATCGGCCCCGATCAGTTGCGGATGCGTGAGTTGGTGGCCCGTATCGACGCCGAAGGGATCACCGAAGTCATTGCCGCCACCAACCCGAACGTCGAAGGGGACACGACGGCGCTCTACATCGCCCGGATTCTCAAGCCGCTCGGCGTCAAGGTCACCCGATTGGCCAGCGGCCTTCCCGTCGGAGGTGACCTCGACTACGCCGATGAGATAACGCTCGGGAGAGCACTGGCGGGGAGACAGGAGCTGTAGGGGCTTCTGGCCGGAGCACTTCTGGTTGGAGGACCCCCCTCCAATCGGCCTGCGTATCTAGCTCCGACACTTCGGGTCCTACTCGGCCCCGAAGTGCCGCCGCATGTTCGAGCCGCCTCCGGCGGCGCTGTCTCGTACCGATTGACTCCCCCTGAGGGTGATCTGTCGCGTTTAGTGCCCGACGGTTGGTTGGATCACTCCCCCCCAAGGGGAGAGTGTTCAGAACAGAACCGTCGGTCCTATC
>JAZGIX010000185.1:0-2493 GCA_036482315.1 Acidimicrobiia bacterium
ACATGATCCTCGTCCCCCCAGAGAGTGCTCGGTGTCACGAACTCGGGCGGAGACGGGAGACGCTCCGCCAACGCCGAAAACACTGCGTTGTTCTTCCCGTCCGGTGTCCAGGCGGTGATCCCGAACGTTCCTCCATCACGACAAATCCGCAAGAATTCCGACGCGACCAGATTGTGGCGGGGAGCAAAAATGGCAGCGAAGCTCGACAGCACCACATCGAAGGAACCGTCGTCGACCGGGAGGGACTCGGCGTCCCCAAGGCTGAGGTCAAAATCCACTCCCGCTACATGCGCACGGCGGCGAGCCTCATCGAACCAGGCGTCCGTAATATCAACGCCGACCACCTCGGCTCCGGCCAGTGCAGCAGCAACCGCCACGCTGCCTGAACCCGTGCCGACATCCAGTACACGCTGACCAGTTCCCACCCCAGCCGCGGCCACCAGAACCTGAGCAGCAGGCTCGATGAGACGCCCAAGCAGCCGGTAGTCGCCCTCCCCCCACATCCGACGCTGAGTCTCCTTGAACTCCGCAAGATCCATCAACCAAACCTCCAATGGACAACACAACACGAACGGCAGACAGATGCAGAACCGCACAAGACCCTAGAGGACATCACGCAAGGCGAACACCCACCGGTCCACGCCCACACTGAAGGTCAACAGACAGAACCTCGCCGCCCATAAGTGGCGTTATGTGCGTCTCCTCACTGTTATGGACAGGCGAAGCCACCGCCTGGCCACGTCCAAGACAGGATTATGCCGTCTTCGACCACAGCGCTTTGCCCGAACTTGCAGGACTCCCCGCCGCCGTTGTTGACCCAGACGTGATCCCAGGTCACCGTGGTTCCGGTCACCTCGACGTTTGAGATCGTGTAGGCCTCCTCTGAGGCCGCTGCGGCCATGTCATTGACGTGGAGGGCGAGAATCTCGGCGAGACCGATAGAGGAGGCATCGAACGGATGGCCGGTTATGACCGACTCCTCGGAGAAGAGCGCCATCACCGCGGCAATATTGCCCGCGTTGTACTCAACAACGAACGCCTCGATAGTTGAGGCAGGATCGGCGTCATCTCCACCACAGGCACCGAGTACCAACGCCATCAAGATGACAGCGATAAGCGAACGTCGCATGGGGTCTCCTCTCCCTTTGTGGCCTCCCACGCTGAGATGCCACAATCGAGCCTAAACCGACCGACCGGTCGTTTGGACCAGGACCCATATGTTTCTACAGTCTTTCGCCACTCGAATCAACGAAAGAGAGTCACGGGTGAGAAAGACAGCGTTCATTGCATCGGTAGTTGTTGGGGGTCTGCTGATTGCAAGCGGTATCAGCACCTGGATTCTGGTTAGCAACACGTTGGGTCAACAGCAGATCACCGTCTCTCCCGACGCCGACTGTCTCGCGGGTGACGACGTGGACGGGCCCTTCAGCGCCTATTGCGAAACGAGGATCATCGAAAAGCACGCTTTGGAGGCCACTGGTGGCAAGTACTACGCCGAACTTGACAGCGACGACCCCCTCCGCCAAGTCGCGGCCACTGCCTCATACCTGCAGGCATCCCTATTCACTTCTGTGGTTGCTTTCGGTGTCGCCGGAATGGCGATTCTTATTGGCGTCCTCTTCGTTCTGATCGGCTTCGGCATGCGAGACGTAGAAGAGCGGACCACCTAACCAACCGACCGGATCTGCTCTCCGGTCTTGCTTTCTGGCGACGGGAACCACCCAGCACCCGTACATAACCGGCATTATGTGCGGTCGGGTAGGCGCAGTATTAGAGGGTCTTCCAGCTGTCTACGAGGGCCGTGACAGCGCCGGTGATGGCGAGTTGGCCTTTCGGGTCCGGGTTGCCCCGGGCCCGAATAAAGGCACCAAGAACAAGGGTGGTCAGCAGCTCGCTTCGTGCCTCGGCGTTACCGGGAGTCACCTCGCCACGGCGCTCCGCATTGCGGAGGGCCATGTCGAAGGCGCGACGGTAACGATTGATGTACTCATCACCGGTTGAACGGGCAGCGGGGTCGGTCTTGCCCAGCTCGGCAATCGTATTGGTTGTGAGACAGCCCAGGGCGAACCGTTCCGGGTACTCCTCGGCTACGGCCGCGAGAGTATTGAAGAACCCCACGATCTCGTCGAGCCCTGCATCAGTGCCCTCCAGTCCCGAAAGCATGTAGCCAACCCGTTCGGTGTTGTAATAGCCGAGGGCGGCGTCGAGCAATCCGCGCTTGTTGTCGAAAGCTTGGTAGAGGCTGGAACGGCTGAGGCCGGTTGCCTCGGTCAGATCCTCAATCGATGTCGCCTCGTATCCCTTGACCCAGAACGTCTCCATGGCCTGATCGAGCACGTGCTCCTCTGAGAATGCCCTCGGTCGTGCCATTGATCCTCCTCGGCTCACGGGTCGTCTTTCTCCGGGGCAACGATAACGGAAATTATGGAATATCCATTCCTAAACCGGCGTTCGGGAACGATAGGTCCATAACACCTCAGAACAAGGCAAAGG
>JAZGIX010000186.1:0-5826 GCA_036482315.1 Acidimicrobiia bacterium
GTAGCCAGTAGCCAGTAGCCAGTAGCCAGTAGCCAGTAGCCAGTAGCCAGTAGCCAGTAGCCAGTAGCCAGTAGCCAGTAGCCAGTAGCCAGTAAGGACGCACCCTCACTTGGGCGGCGGGTGTTACTGGTTACTCGACGGCACCCCTACGCGGGGCAGGTTGACGCGTTTATGGCCTGAGTCCAGATCCGGTCTGGTACTGGTTACTCGACGGCTCGCCTACGCGGCCAGGTCGACGCGTCGATGACCTGAGATGCGACCGGGTCTGGTACCGCTACGCGGAATCGATCTCGTCGGCGTCGAGTCGGCGGAAGGAGCGCCGACCATTGGTCCGGTCCACGACTGCCGCTTCCCAATCCCCGTCGGCCACGTCGTCGTCGTCGGCTATCGAGGAGCAAGCGGCTTTGGCCCACGCCAGGGCCGTTGCCAGCGGCGCGCCGTCTTCGTACGACTCCTCGAGTGTCGCGCTGAGCGCCTCCTCCTGGCCCCCGATGACCGAGAATCGTCGATCGGCGTAAAGGGTGCCGTCGTAGGTGACCTTGAAGATGCGGTTGTCGTCGGGGTCGGCACCGACCTCCACCACCATCAACTCGACCTCGTAGGGCTTTACTTCCTGAGTGAAGATGTTTCCCAGCGCCTGGGCGTAGGCGTTGGCGATCCCCTTGGCCGTGACGTCGGCTCTCGAATATGCATAGCCCGTGAGGTCGGCCCGACGTATCCCCCCGATGCGGAGCTGCTCGAACTCGTTGTACTTGCCGACTGCGGCGAAGGCGATGCGATCGTAGATCTCGGATATCTTGTGCAGGGTGCGACTGGGGTTCTCGCCGAGGATGAGGATTCCGGTGTCGTATTCGACTGCGACGATCGATTTGCCGCGGCTGATCCCCTTCCGGGCGTACTCGGCCCGGTCCTTCATCAGCTGTTCAGGAGGAACGTAGAAAGGTGTCGTCATGCCGAAGCGTCCATTGCGGCTCGGGCCGACGCCGCTACCAACTCCTCGTCGATCGTGCGGTATCCGTCGGCATCTACGATCACGACACTGGGGAAGATCCCCCGCTTCAGGTCTGGTCCACCGGTGGCGGTGTCTTCTTCTGCGGCAGCCACCAGCGCCGCCACGGCGATGTCCAACACCTCGGCCTCGGTGAGATCGTCGCGATAGACGGTCCGCAGATAGAGCCGAGCGTCACGTCCGCCCGAGCCGGTCGCGGTGTAGTCCAACTCCTCGTAACGACCGCCGACCACATCGAACGAATAGAGGCGTCCCTCGTCCGCCTCAACGTCGTAACCGGCGAAGAGCGGGATCACGACGAGACCTTGGAGCGCCATCGGCATCTGTCTTCTGACCATGGATGCCAGATGGTTCGCCTTGCCTTCGAGGCTGAGCCGGCGACCTTCGATCTTTTCGTAGTGCTCGAGCTCGGTTTGGAAGAGCCGGGTGAGCTCGACGGCGACACCGGCGACGCCGGAGATGGCCACGGCCGAGTATTCGTCGGCGGGGAAGACCTTCTCGACCCGGCGGTGGGCGATCAGGTTTCCGGCAGTAGCGCGCCGGTCGCCCGCCACCACCACTCCCCCCGCAAATCGAAGCGCAATGACAGTGGTCGCCGACGGCGGGTCGATTCCGTCGGTGCCGGCGGGGACGTCCCAGCGAGGCTCCACCCCCCGGCTTCGGAGCAGGGCCGAGAAGCTCTCGGCGGGAGTCGTCGTCTCCAACGGCAGCCGGTCGCCGATCTCGGAGTTCACTCGCCGCCCTTTTGCACGTAGTTCTTTACGAACTCCTCGGCGTTTTCCTCGAGGACACTGTCGATCTCGTCGAGCAGATCATCGATCTTTTCGGCGAGTTCTTCGGCGACCGGTGCCGTGGCTTTTTCGGCTTCATCGGTCTCTTGGCGCGAGTCGGCCGGGCGGTTCTGTTTGTGCTCCTGCTCAGCCATCAGATCCTCCGAGTCCCTGGACGAGGTCGGCGGCGGTGTCGGAATTGTCGATCAGTTCTTCAACCATCGACCGTGTGCCACGACGGGGTTCCATCATAGGCACCCGTTTCAGCGTGTCTTCGCCGACGTCGAAGATCAGCGAGTCCCAGTTGGCGGCCACTATGGCATCGGCGAACTTCTCGACGCACCGACCCCGGAAGTAGGCCCGCGACGACTCCGGCGGAGCCGTAGCTGCAAGAGCTATCTGGGTATCGGTGAAGAGCCGCCTCATTCGGTTCGAAGCGATCAGCCGGTGATAGAGACCCTTGTCCCGGTCGACATCGTGATACTGCAGATCGAGCAGCCGGAGTTTCGGGTCGCTCCAATCCAGACCGTCGCGTTCGCGGTATTGCTCCAGTAGGTCGAGCTTCGCCGCCCAGTCGAGCCGGTCGGCTGCTGAGCGGGGATCGGTTTCCAGCAACCCCAGCACCTGCTCCCACTCGGCGATCGCCTGTTGGTCGACGTCGGATACGCCTTCCATTTCGGCATGCTTGGAGATCGCCTCCAGATAGTGCCACTGGAGATCCAGAGCCGACATTCGGGAGCCGTCTGCGAGTCGGAGGGGAGCATGCAGTGTCCGGTCGTGGCTGACTCGCCAGACGCTCTCGACCGGATCCGTCAGCACGATGGGATCGCCGATCGTGCCGGCTTCGATCGCCTCCAATACGAGCCGAGTAGTCGCCAATTTCAAGAAGATCTGCGTTTCGCTGAGGTTGGCGTCGCCGATGATGACGTGGAGTCGCCGGTACTTGGTGGGATCCGCGTGTGGTTCGTCGCGGGTATTGATGATGGGGCGCTTCAGGGTCGTCTCGAGTCCGACCTCCTCTTCGAAGAAGTCGGCGCGCTGCGAGATCTGAAAGTCGACGGCGGGTCGTCCGTTCTCGGAGCCGATCTTGCCCGAGCCGGTCACGATCTGACGGCTGACGAAGAACGGCGTCAGGTGCCGTACCAGGTCCCCGAAAGGCACGGAGCGCGCCACCAAGTAGTTCTCGTGCGCCCCGTACGAGTTGCCCTTGCCGTCCGAGTTGTTCTTATGGATGAACAACCTCTCACCGGTGGGGAGCGAGGTGCGTGCGGCAAGGGCGGCCTGCTCCAGCACGTACTCGCCGGCTTTGTCGTGCAGCGCTGCCTCGAGAGGGTCGGTGCATTCCGGTGTCGAGTACTCGGGGTGAGCATGGTCGACATAGAGTCGTGCGCCGTTGGCCAACACCACATTGACCAGGCCCGATTCGAATTCGGCCATCGGCGGCGGCTCGTACCCGAACCCTCTGGCGTCTCGCCCCGGACTCTCCTCTTCGGAGGACCATTGGATACGGGCGCGGCTTCCGGCATACGAGTTGATGACGAGGCTCGACGCCAGAACCGGGTTGAAGTCGGGTTGCCCGCTGATGGTGATGCCGAACTCGGTCTCCGTCCCAAGCACGGCTCCGGCGACGCGTTCGGTCACAGGTATTGGCCGGTTGTCATCGCCTCGATGCTGCGACTGTCTCCATCCCCTTCGATGAGGGTGCGGACGTACACGATGCGCTCGCCCTTCTTCCCGGATATGCGAGCCCAGTCATCCGGATTCGTCGTGTTGGGGAGATCCTCGTGCTCACGGAACTCCTGCCTTATCGCAGCCAGAAGATCTTCTCCTCGGACACCTCGTGTGCCCTCGGCGATCTCTCGCTTGATTGCCCCCTTCTTCGCCCGTCGGACGACGTTCTCGATCATCGCTCCGGAGGCGAAATCCTTGAAGTACAGAACCTCCTTGTCGCCATTGGCGTACGTGACCTCGAGGAAGCGGTTGTGCTCGGCCTCGCTGTACATATTGGCGACGACCGATTCGATCATCTCTTCGACCAGAGTCTGGCGATCACCTCCATGGCGGGCGAGCTCGGGCTCATCGAGCGGAAGTTCGTCGTGGAGATAGATTCGATAGATCTCGAGTGCGGCATCGGCGTCGGGACGCTCGATCTTGATCTTCACATCGAGCCGGCCGGGGCGAAGGATGGCGGGGTCGATGAGGTCTTCTCGATTCGATGCCCCGATGACGATAACGTTCTTCAAGGCTTCGACCCCGTCGAGTTCAGAGAGGAGTTGAGGCACGATCGTCGACTCGACATCGGAAGAGATTCCGGAGCCTCTTGTCCTGAAAAGCGAATCCATCTCGTCGAAGAACACGATTACAGGGACGCCTTCATCCGACTTCTCCTTGGCCCTGGAGAAGATCAGCCGGATCTGACGCTCTGTCTCGCCTACATACTTGTTGAGCAGTTCGGGACCCTTGATGTTGAGAAAATACGACCGGGCGTCTTCGCGGCCGGTCCGGTCTGCCACCGCGCTCGCCAGCGAGTTGGCTACTGCCTTGGCGATGAGCGTCTTGCCACACCCCGGCGGCCCATAGAGAAGGACTCCTTTGGGGGCAGCCAGCCCGTAGTCATCGAAGAGGTGCTTGTGGACGTACGGGAGCTCGACGGCGTCGCGAATGGTTTCGATCTGTCCACCGAGTCCGCCGATATCCTCGTACCGGATATCGGGGACCTCCTCCAAGACCAGTTCTGCGACTTCGGGTCGGATGAGCCGTTCATGGACCAATCCGGTGCGCGAATCGATGCGTACGTGGTCGCCGACCCTGATGAACGTCTCTCGCATCGGACCAGACCGTTCGACCACGCGCTCCTCGTCGGCGCGTCCGAGGATGATGATCCTGGTGTCGTCCAGGATCTCCTTGACCGTCGCCACCTCGCCGGTGGGATCGAAGTCGCGGGCGTCGATGACATTCATCGCCTCGTTCAGAAGCACCTCTTGGCCCTGTTCGAGTTCTTTGATCTCGATGGAAGGCTCAACGTTCACCCGCAGCTTGCGGCCGCCGGTGATCACATCGAGAGTGCCGTCGGTGTTAGTGCCCTGGACGATCCCGAACGCGTTTGGCGGCGCGGTCAGCTTCTCGACTTCATCGCGGAGTACGGCCAACTGGTCGCGGGTCTCTTCGAGAGCCACCGACAACTTCTCGTTTTGAGAGACTGCTTGCGTGAGCCTTCCCTTGGCTTCAAGCAATCTTTCCTCGAGCACACGGACTCTCCGGGGAGCGTCCTGCAGGCGGCGGCGCAGCACCGCAATCTCCTCTTCGAGGATCTTGATCGTGCTCTGGAGCTCCTCGTTGTTCGTTGCTCCCATGAGCTAATCACCTCTGGCCCAGACAACCGTGGACCGGGTCTCCCCGGTCCGGGAGCGAAGTATACGCCTGCCCCCGTGGTGGGTTGGGCCCTCTGCCTTGAGTCGGACCGACGCCTCGGTACACTCGCCGCAAGACGAACGCCATCGGAGTGTTTTCACCATGAAGGTTTGGATCGATCAGGATCTCTGCACCGGAGACGGTCTCTGCGAAGAGATTGCGCCCGACGTCTTCGTGCTCCTCGACGACGGTCTGGCGTACGTGCGCGAGGGCGCGACGATCTTTGCTGCCTCGGAGGGCCAGTCCGAGGGAGCGGCCGGCCTCGCCGTCGTACCTGCCGGACAGGAAGACATCACGATCGAGTCCGCTGAAGAGTGCCCCGGGGAGTGCATCTTCATCGAGCCGTAGGAGACTTGACCGAGAATCGACAGCCGAGGGCCGACGCGTCTGGCTGGATCGAGGTCGATCTTCCGGTCGGCTTCCCGTCCCAGACCTGATCTGGATCTGAGCTGCGTTACGTTCTTGACCGGCTTGTGCGGAGCCGCCCGACGAGATACCCGATGCCCGAGCAGAGGTGGGCTAGGCCGTCTCACGACATCCCCATAGGTATCGGTCGTTCGGGTGTCGGGCATCGGGCATCACCGGGCCTGGACTCCTACCCTTCCGACTCCTCGTCTCTCACTTTCGCCGCGCCAT